>JBGSWA010000137.1:0-24193 GCA_041752645.1 Gillisia sp.
GTATTGATGCTTTTACGAACGCGATGCCAATGTTCTGCCCCGTAATTATATCCTGCAATGGGCAAAAATCCCTGGGTCATTCCTAAAATAGGGAATAAGGCAAACATGAGCATTCTTCCGATAATGGCATACACGGTAACCGAGTCTTCACCTCCGAGATCAAACAAAATATTGTTCATCAGTAAATAAGTGACACTAACTACTGCCTGCCTTGCGAGAGTAACAGAACCCAAAGAAGATGTTTCTTGCAAAATGGACAAATCTAACCGGAAATGAGTCCAGTTGATCTTTAAATCTGAATTTTTTGACAGAAAGAACCAGAGTACATATGCGAAACAAAACAAATAAGAAATGGTAGTGGCCCAGGCTGCACCCAGCATTCCCATATCCATCTCATTAATTAAAATGTAATCCAGAAGCAAATTACCTACTGAGGGAATAATCATTGCGATCATTGCAAATTTGGGTTTTCCTTCAGCCCTTATCACGCTATTTCCCATCATACAAAGCGCCAGAAAAGGAACCCCGTACAGGACTACCGTGTAATAAATTTTTGCGGGTTCAAAAATATCCCCTTTTCCGCCGAAGGCAGGAATTATGGTATCGACAAATGTCAACCCTACAATCGCAAGCGCGAAAGTTAGAATTATGGTAAGGCTGATTTGATTTCCGAAGGTTTTAAGGGCTTTTTCATTTTTTCCCGAACCAAGCGCCCTTGAAATAATTGAAGAGCCACCAATTCCAATTGAAATTCCCAAAGCGGCGATAAAAAATGAAACCGGCAAAACCACATTGATGGCGGCTATTGCAATAGAACCTATCCAGTTTCCAACAAAAATGGTGTCTATCAGGATATTGAGCGACATCACAAGGATCCCAATGGATGCCGGAACCGCCTGCTTAATCAGCAATTTCCCAATAGGTTCACTGCCCAGCGCCGCTGAATTTAATTTTGCCATTACACCTCAACCTTGGAAAAAGCCCACTCGTCGATCCAACGGGAAAGAACCTTTACCCAGTCTTCCCGATCGTTAAGACATGGAACTACTGTAAATGTATTCCCTCCTACCTCGTGAAAGATCTCTTTGCCTTCCATTGCAATTTCTTCAAGAGTCTCAAGACAATCACTTACAAATGCAGGGGTAACAATGGCCAGGTTTTTCATGCCCTGTTTTCCGAAACGCTCTATGGTCCTGTCGGTATAAGGCTGCAACCAAGGATCAAAACCTAATCTTGACTGAAAGGATACGCTGTATTGATTTTCTTTAAGTCCCATATATTGAGCCACCAAACGGGTAGTCTCATAACATTGGTGCCGGTAACAAAATTGATGCGCCTCAGAGGAGGTTTTACAACAACTCCCATCTATCTGGCAGTGAGATTTTGTAATATCGCTTTTCCTGATATGCCTCTCGGGAACTCCATGATAGGAAAACAAGATATGCTGATATTTCACATTTGACAAATTTTCAGATATACTTTCTGCCAATACCCTCACATAATCCGGATGCTTATAAAACGCAGGGATTGAGGTAAAGCTCATTTCAGGAAAAAATTTCTTTCGCAATTCTTCTGTCAATACCAGAATAGTTTCGGTGGTTGCCATGGCAAATTGTGGATACAGGGGAAATATCAGCACCTCATTTACTCCCTGGTCATGCAATTCCTGTAAACCCGATTTAATATTGGGAGTACCATATCTCATGGCCAGAGAAACAGGAACAGAAGTGTTCTCATCAATTCTATCCCGCAATCTCTTGGAAAGTACAATCAATGGGGAGCCTTCTTCCCACCATATTTTTTGATAGGCAGCGGCAGATTGTTTAGGGCGGGTATTCAAAATAATCCCTTTGACCAAGATCGTTCTCGCCCAAAGTGGAACATCGATCACCCTTTCATCCATCAAAAATTCTCCCAAATATTTCTTTACATCTTTAGGATTGGTGCTATCAGGGGAACCCAGATTAACAAGCAGTACGCCTTTACTCATAATTTTTTCTTTTCAAAACAAAAATAATACTATTGATAGGAAAGCAAGAATACCATTTATTATTCTTTCCTATTGTATAAAACCATCCTTCATTTTTTTTCCCCCAGTGCAAACAAAATACATTGTAGCAAATGCTCCTGAAAGGCTGGTTCTATAAAGGATTCTTTGGTATGTCCTCCGCCGGTATAAATTGACTTTCCTCCACCTTCCAAATCCCTATACCAGGCTATGGGATGCATTTCTCCATTTTCGCCTCCTTCATAAGAAGTTTCATCTAAACTCAGCAACACATTTATTTTCGGGCTAATGTCCTTTAAATTGTACCATTCATCGGTTCTTGACCAGATTTTTGGTAAATGAGATACCGTTGGATGTATGGGTTTTTCAACCATTACATTGGCTTTCTGTATTTTGGGATGATTCAAAAAATACGCTCCCACAAGATCTCCATACCATTTCCAGTCGAATTCAGTGTCTGTTGCCGCATGGATCCCGAAAAAACTCCCACCTTTATTTATGTAATCTTCAAAAGCTGTTTGCTGTGATTCATCAAGTACATTTCCTGTTGTACTGAGAAATATTACTAATTGAAATTTTTGTAGATTATTTTCCGTAAACTCACCAGCATCATCGGTTTCTTTAACTTTAAAATTATTGAGTTCTCCGAACTTTTTTATGGTTGCTGTTCCGGTTGGTATGGATTTATGATGAAAACCTTCGGTCTTATGAAAGACCAAAACCTGATTTTCCTGTGCTGTTACCTGTAAATAATTCATAAAAAATATTCCAATAAATAAAAGACTGAAAAATAATTTCATAATTATAGAATTTAATTTGTTGAAGGTAATGACATTATATATTTTTTGGGAGTAGTCCCAAATTTCTTTTTAAAAGCCGCAATAAAATGACTGGAGGTGCTGTAACCAATCTTTAAACCCACTTCATTGACATTATACTCCCCAGAGTCCAGGAGTTTTCGAGCACATTCCATCTTATAATCAAAAAGGAAACTATAAACCGAATCTCCATAAATTTGTTTAAAGCCATCTTTTAACCTTTTTAAACTCAGCCCAATTTCAGTTGCCAATTCCTGTAGGGATGGCGGTTCAGCCATTCGCGAAATCACAAGATCTTTCGCCTTTCTTATTTTTAAAACATTTTCTTCATTAACTAAAAAAGGACATTGTGCAATATTCGCATCTTCGGTGCGGTTAAAATTCAGACTGAGCAATTCGTATGCTTTGGCCTTAAAATACAATGCTTTAACCGATGGCATCAGGTTAAAATTCATCAACTGATTTAAAACTATAGCCATGGAAGGTGAAATATTGCCATCTTTATAATATTTTTTGTCCCGGTTCTCCAAGCTTAAAAATGGAATATATCCGGCTTCCTGGGAAAACATGGAATGAAACTTCTTGATGGAGATTAACAGTGAGATTACCCAGGATTTAGACTCAAGTTCCAAATTCAGGGGTAAATCCTGTTTTGGATTATAAAGTAAGAGAGAATGTTCTTCCTCCAGCGGCAATTGATAATTGCCGCTATTAAATAAAAATTTACTGCTTCCCTTTACACAAAAATGAAATTGAATATAAATACTGTCAATATTGCGGGTAAATTTTTTAGGCTCTTCCTCTTCATTCTGAAACTTTAAAATAAAAAAACCATCCTCAATTTCTGTTTTATCGACAAACCCTCCAGCGATATTTTCTCCTTCTGAACTCATAACATTATTTTTATTTTATTTAGATTGAATCTAAATAAAAGATATTGAAACTACATATATCACTACAAAAGTAGGCTTTTTCCCAAAGTTGTATATCCAAAATATGATAATTATCAGTTAACGACACTATTAGTACTTTGAGGGTTGTATTTTAATATAACATTACCTTACTTTTGTTTCTGCATACCTAAACAGATTCATGGAAAATTATCATATATCTAAAGGAAAACATTTTTACACCATTGGCTTGAGTTACAAAAAAGCCGAAGCAACCGTAAGAGGCCATTTCAGCTTAACAGAAGAAGGCAAGCTCAATTTGTTGGAAAAAGCAAAAAATGACGGAATTGACGGGTTAATTGTTACATCCACATGTAATCGTACCGAAATTTACGGTTTCGCGCAACATCCTTACCAGCTGATTAAATTACTTTGTGAATTCACCAAGGGAACCGTGGAGGAATTTGAGAAAGTAGCCTATATCTACAAGAATAAAGAGGCTATTTCTCATATGTTTCGCGTTGGATCAGGACTTGACAGCCAGATTTTGGGAGATTTCGAGATCATTTGTCAGTTAAAGAAAGCTTTTGTGCTTTCTAAAAATGTGGGGGTTGCCAATCCCTTTTTGGAGCGATTGGTAAATGCTGTCATACAATCAAGCAAACGCATTAAAAACGAAACTCAAATCTCATCCGGGGCAACTTCAGTAAGTTTTGCTTCTGTACAATATATTCTTAAGGAGGTCGCAAATATCTCAAACAAAAATATTTTGCTCTTTGGGACAGGAAAAATAGGCCGGAACACATGTGAAAATTTAGTGAAACATACCAAAAACAACAATATTACCCTGATTAACCGCACTAAAGACAAGGCGGAAAAAATTGCCGGAAAATTCGATCTAACCGTTAAGGATTATGCCGATCTACAATCGGAATTACTTCAAGCCGATGTTTTAATCGTGGCAACAGGAGCTCAAAACCCAACTATTTCAAAAGAACTGATCTACTCCAAAAAGGAATTGCTGATCCTGGATCTTTCCATTCCCAAAAATGTTGCGGATGATGTTCTGGAGCTGGAAAATGTAACATTGGTTCATTTGGATCAACTTTCTCAAATAACTGATGATACTTTAGAACGCAGAAAACTTTTTATTCCCCAGGCCTGTGAAATTATTGCCGAGGTAGAAGGCGATTTCAACAAATGGTTGGAAACCCGTAAATTTGCGCCTACCATTATGGCCCTGAAAAATAAATTGGGAACCATGAAAGATGAGGAATTGGATTATCAAAGCCGGAAAATATGCAACTTTAACCAGGAACAGGCTGAAATTATTAGCAACAGGATCATCCAAAAAATTATGAATCAGTTTGCCAATCACCTTAAAGATGATTCAAATACCGCTGACGAAAGTCTGGAATTTATTCAGAAGGTCTTTCAACTGGAAGATACAGCAAAATGAATAAGGGTATTAGAATTGGCACCCGGGATAGTCAATTGGCACTTTGGCAGGCAAAAACCGTACAAGCTGCCCTTGAAAAATTAGGGCATCCCACTACATTGGTCCCCGTTAAATCTACCGGAGACCTGAATTTAGATCAACCTTTATACGAAATGGGAATTACCGGGATTTTCACCAAAACCCTGGATATAGCCATGCTTTCCGATACAATTGATATTGCGGTTCATTCAATGAAAGATGTTCCCACGGTTTTGCCCAAGGGAATTGTAGAGGCAGCCGTCTTAAAACGAGCCACTTCAAAGGATATATTGCTCCATAAAGGACTCGATTTTTTGGAGTCTGAAGGGACAATTGCAACCGGAAGCCTTCGCCGTAAAGCACAGTGGTTATATAAATACCCCAAACATACCGTGGTGGATTTGCGTGGAAACGTTGTCACCCGGATGGAAAAACTGAAAGAGAACCATTGGAACGGCGCAATTTTCGCTGCTGCCGGACTTCAACGAATTGAGCTTATCCCAAAAAACCACCTCGTTTTAGACTGGATGCTTCCAGCTCCCGCACAAGGCGCAATGCTTATAGTTGCTAAGCAAAATGATGCGTTTTGCAGAGATATATTAAAGAGCTTAAACCATCAGGATTCGAATATATGCGTTCAAATAGAAAGGGAATTTTTGAAGGTACTGGAAGGCGGTTGTACAGCACCGATCGGAGCACTTGCAACAATAAAAGATGACATCCTTCATTTCAAAGGAGTTTTATTCAGCCTGGATGGGAAACAAAAAATTGACGTTGAAAAGAATGTCCCTCTTTCTGAAATAGAATCCATTGGAAGAAAATGTGCAGAGGAAGTATTACAAAATGGCGGTGCTAAGTTAATGAAAGAGATCAAAGCGCTCTTAATAAGGTAACATATGGCCACGGTCCTCTCTACCAAAAAACTTTCCTTAAATCAAACCCAATTATTACTGAATGCCGGGATTGGATTAGTGGATTACGATGCGATCCAAATTGAATTTATCGATTTTAAAACAGATACCCAGGCTTTTAAGAATGCTGTTATAACCAGTAAGAATACCGCGAAAGCCATTCTTAGGAAGGGCTTGAAAATAGGTAACTGCTTCTGTGTTGGTGAAAAAACAGCCGCTTTTCTAAAAAATAATAATTTTAATATAGCCGAAATTGCCGACTATGGCCTTAATTTAGCTAAAATTATTACCGGGAAATATCCGAATGAAAATTTCACTTTTTTCTGCGGAAATGAACGCCAGACTGAATTACCTGCAATTTTAAAGAAAAATAATGTTGATTTTGATGAAATTGAAGTCTATAAAACCAGCTTAAAACCCATACAATTTGAGCGGGAATTTGAAGGAATCCTGTTTTTTAGTCCAAGCGGTGTAAAAAGTTTTATTTCAAAAAACAAATTATATAATTGCATTGCATTTTGTATTGGTAGTACGACGGCTTCAGAAGCAAAAAAACATACAAGTAATATAGTTATCGCCAACAAACCCAGTATTGAGAATGTAATTATGCAGGCGGTAAAATATTTTAAATGAGAAAGGCATTAAAAGCCCTAAAGGCCGGTGCAGCAAAAGAACCAAGATGATAAAAAACGATTTATTTTTAAAAGCATTAAAAGGAGAAATAGTAGAGCGCCCACCGGTTTGGATGATGCGTCAAGCAGGGAGATTTCTTCCTGATTTTATGAAATTGAGAGATAAATACGATTTCTTTACTCGTTGCCGTACCCCGGAGCTCGCTACACAGATCACTTTAATGCCTATAAAACAAATAGGCACAGATGCTGCAATTTTGTTCAGTGATATTCTGGTAGTTCCTCAAGCCATGAACATTGAGGTTGAAATGAAACCTGGTCTTGGTCCTTGGTTGCCAAACCCCGTCCGTACAAGCA
Source organism: Gillisia sp. (assembly GCA_041752645.1). GTDB lineage: Bacteria > Bacteroidota > Bacteroidia > Flavobacteriales > Flavobacteriaceae > Gillisia. Next base: position 7,094 of record JBGSWA010000137.1, read on the forward strand.
AAGATGTAGAAAATGTTCTTGTTCCTGATATTCAGGATAGCCTGGGTTATGTACTGGAGGCAGTGAAAATGACCAAACAAGAATTAAACGGGGAGGTTCCGCTTATTGGTTTTGCAGGTTCTCCCTGGACCATTTTGTGTTATGTAGTACAGGGCCAAGGCTCAAAAAATTTCGATATCGCTAAAAAATTCTGTTTTACAAATCCCATTGCTGCCCACATTTTACTGCAAAAAATTACGGACACCACAATTGCCTATTTAAAGGCAAAAGTTGCTGCTGGAGTGGATGCAGTACAGGTTTTTGACTCCTGGGGTGGAATGCTCTCCCCGGTTGATTACCAGGAATTTTCATGGAAATATATTCAGCAGATTATCGATGCCTTAAAAGATGAAACCCCGGTCATCGCTTTTGGAAAAGGCTGTTGGTTTGCACTGGAAGAAATGTCCAAATCAGGTGCTTCTGCTCTTGGGGTGGACTGGACCTGTTCTCCAAAAAATGCACGGTATTTAACCGGTGGAAAAGTAACCTTGCAAGGGAATATGGATCCTGCCCGACTTTATTCAAGTCAGGCAGATATAAAAAAAATGGCTCATAAAATGATCGATGAATTTGGGAAAGACCGGTATATTGTCAATCTTGGTCATGGGATTTTACCTGATATTCCGGTTAAAAATGCCCAGGCTTTTGTAGATGCAGTCAAGGACTATTCACAAAAATAAGCTCGCATATATGAGCAAGGGCAGAGAGAAGAAGCAAAAAAATTGAGCTCTGCAATTCGATTCCGATCATGAGTTATTGCCAGAATTGTGGAAAGGGGGAAGAACCCCAAAAGACTAAGTGACAATCTTAAAAAAATATTGGACCTCCACTTAGATGCTACTGAAAATCAAAGCACCGAAGTTTCTCTGGCAAAACCAAATTCTTCGGATTTTGAATTTTCACATATGGGAAATTAGGTGAATTGCCTTTAATATTGATTTCTCTTGACCTTGACACAGCTAATGGCGACTTGCAATAAAAGCCATCGCTATTTATGACATCGCACAAAACAAAAGTAAGATCTTTTCCTTCAGTTTCAATAAACAAAGCCAGGGCGCTACTTTAAATGAAAAATATATTTTATCATTACATACTAAAGTTACAAGACCAAATAACCGCCGAGTTGGAAAAAATTGATGGAAAAGCAAAATTCCGGGAAGACCTTTGGGTACGATCTGAAGGCGGTGGCGGAAGAACCCGGGTAATAGAAAACGGAGCCGTTTTTGAAAAAGGAGGGGTAAATATTTCCGAAGTCCACGGAGCGCTCCCGCCTGCAATGCAACAATATTTCAAGGTTGGAGAGGTAGATTTCTTTGCCTGTGGTCTGAGTTTGGTGCTTCATCCCAAAAACCCGCTGGTACCCACGGTTCACGCAAACTGGCGCTTTTTTGAAATGTATGACAAACAAGGAAATACGATAGATCAATGGTTTGGCGGGGGGCAGGATCTAACGCCCTATTATCTTTTTGAAGAGGATGCAATTCATTTTCATCAGGTCTGCAAAAAAGCCTGTGATGCCCACGATCCCGATTTCTACGGAAAATACAAAACAACCTGTGACGAATACTTTTGGAATGCTCACCGGGAGGAGGCCAGGGGAATCGGCGGTTTATTCTTCGATTACCTCAAAGCCTCCGATAAAATAACTATGGAAGACCGGTATAATTTTGTCAAAGAAATAGGCAATAGTTTTTTAGAGTCTTACGTTCCAATTGCAGAAAAAAGAAAGAACATCGCTTATTCCAAGGATCAACGTGAATGGCAGGAAATACGTCGTGGACGATATGTGGAATTCAACCTGGTGCACGATAAAGGCACACTTTTCGGATTAAAGACCAACGGCCGGATAGAGAGTATACTGATGAGTTTACCTCCGCGAGTGCGATGGAAATATGACCATCATCCCGAAAAAGGAAGTGAAGAAGAAAAGTTACTGCAGGTGTTGAAACATCCAAGAAATTGGATTGAATGGAAAATTGAATAATAAAATAATTAATCGAAAAATTAAATAAATATGTATCCATTAAGAAGAAACAGAAGACTGCGAACTACCGAAGCAGTCAGATCCCTGGTTCGCGAAACAATTATCACTCCTGATGATTTTTTGATGCCACTATTTGTGGTTCAAGGAAAAAATATAAAAGAAGAAATAATCTCCATGCCCGATTGCTATAGGTTTAGCCTGGATCTTTTGGAAAAAGAGGTGAAGGAGCTTTGGGCACTGGGAATAAAATCTGTGTTATTATTTGTTAAGGTTCCGGAAAACTTAAAGGACAATGCGGGGACTGAGGCAATAAATTCAGATGGTTTAATGCAACGAGCGGTAAAGTCAGTAAAGAATGCAGTGCCAGGAATGCTGGTGATGACCGATGTTGCACTGGATCCTTATTCATCTTATGGACATGATGGAATTGTGAGTGAAGGAAAAATATTAAATGACGACACCACTGCTATTTTAGCCGAAATGGCTTTATCTCATGCCCAGGCAGGTGCCGATTTTGTGGCTCCCAGCGATATGATGGATGGCAGGATCTTTGAAATCAGAACTTTGCTGGAGGACGAAGGTTTTTACGATACGGGAATTATGAGCTACAGCGCGAAATACGCTTCTGCTTTTTACGGCCCATTTCGAAATGCCTTAGGATCTGCTCCGGGTTTTGGCGATAAAAAGACCTATCCGATGGATCCCTCTAATAGAGATGAGGCGGTGAGGGAAACCCTGATGGATATAGAAGAAGGCGCTGATATAGTCATGGTGAAACCGGGCTTATGCTATCTGGATATTGTCCGTGATCTCAAAAACGTGGTAACGGTTCCCCTAGCAGTTTATCAGGTGAGCGGCGAATACGCCATGATCAAAGCTGCAGCAGAAAAAGGCTGGTTAGATCACGATGCAGTTGTTTTAGAGCAACTCACCGCCATTAAACGCGCCGGCGCAAATATAATTGCCACATATTTTGCCAAAGACGCGGTCAAACTGATCTCATAAAAAGATTACAATGATTCAGACCTCACAGGCCTTAAAGCTTAGTGAGGTTTTTTTTGTACGGTCTAACGAGTTTTTTTTAGAAAATAAAACAAATAATTCTTTGTTAAATTCTAACAAAGAATTTGCTTTCTACATACATTTGAAGTGTGAAATCCAACAAGATAAATAGTATCATTCCCATATTACTGCTGGCATTTTTTAGTGCTTTCGGGAATAATGCTATTTCGGCCCCAAGAATTTACAACAATCTAAATGCCCGGGATTTTGATTATCTACAGGCCGACCAGAATACAAATGCAATATTCTTTAAGGAAATTTCTTTCATCTCTCTTTTTCAGGTCGAACCGGAAACCAATTCCGATAATACAGACTGCGAATTAGGGAAAAATTCTTCTGATCTTCTAATAAATTATGTTCCGGAAAACAGCAATTCCTGGACCTATCTTCAGGATAAAAAAGATATCCTGGAACATCATATCTTTCCATTTCATTTTTTTTGGTGATAAACCCGGTTTAAAAAACAGGATTTCAGCAAGGGTTTAGAAAAAGTCCAATGCTGTTGTACGCTTAAAATTTCAGTAAGCCTGAATATTTTCAGCTTAAAAAATTCAATTCACTTTAAATACAGAAAAATGGAATTCAAATCAGTCGCGATCGGCCTTATTTTAATATTATTGTTTATTGTCCCAATCCTTTATATGATCTACAGGCAATCAACCAAAGATAAAAGGCGTTTAAAAAAATTAAAAGACCTGGGCACCCAAAACCAAATGACACTTGATCATTATGAGTTATCAAATTCCCTCTTATTGGGATTGGATTCTTCTTCCAAAAAATTGATTGTCGTTGAGCCCCAAAAAGCAATGGAGTTCGAGGTAATTGACCTTAGCAAAATTGATGTAAGTGCGATTTCAAAAAGGAGCCATCTCGAAAAAAATAAACAAACCGGTAAGGAACCCTTAATTCGCGTTTGTTTGGAATTATTAAAAACTAATCCGAAGCAAAAAGTTACTGAAATTGTTTTTTATGACGAAGATGACGAGTCAAATACCGATGCAGATGTACAACTTGTTCTTGCAAATAAATGGGACAAACTTATCAGGATGAACCTTTCGGCATAAAAGCAGGAATTATATAAAAGATGGTGCTGGTGCTCAAACTGGCAACATCTTTTTTTTGTATTATTAATGCCTATAATTGCAATTAAGCTGCCAACTATTTTAAGTAACTTTACACTTATTGGAAATTTACTTAAAATGAAAAAAATAACGTTCCTGCTGGCATTTCTATGTACTGGTTTCTTGTATGCACAAAAAACAATGACACCTGAACTTTTATGGCAGGTAAAAAAAGTTAGCTCGATAGGCGTTTCCTCTGATGGAAAAGAATTGTATTATAAAGTTTCCACTCCAAATGTGGAAGAAAACAAATTTAATTCCAAGTATTACAAAATGCCTATAGAAGGCGGAAACTTCACTGAAATTTTAAAAGAGGAAGTAAGAGTAACCGATAAAAATCTTTCACCAAGCGGGCAATATCTTTTGATAAACAAACCGGTTCAAGTTAAAGACGTTGCGGGAAAAGACATTTACAAGGATCTTCCAAAAAGTGATGCCTATGCTTATACTTCTCTGGACTACCGCCATTGGGACACCTGGAACGATGGAAGTTACAGCCACGTATTTTATAAAGATGTAAAAACCGGTACTGAAACAGACATCACCCCACAACAACCTTATTATACACCGCAAGTTCCTTTTGGTGGCGACGAGGATTACATCTGGGATGCCAATGGAGAAAACATCTATTACGTAAGTAAGAAATTAGTGGGAACAGCTTATGCCATGAGCACCAATTCCGACATTTATAAATATGACCTTGCCACTAAGCAGACAGAAAACATTACAAAGGAAAACAAAGGCTATGACACCCAGCCAGCTTTTTCAAAAAAAGGCTCGTTGGCTTGGATTCAGATGGCTACAGAGGGTTACGAAGCTGATAAGAAGGACATTGTCATTTTGCAAGACGGGGTAAAACATAACCTCACTGGCCAATGGGATGGAACTGTAAATGGTTTTATTTGGGGAAAGAACACCAAGGACATTTATTTCACATCTCCGATAGATGGAACCGTCCAAATTTTTAAGGTGGATCATCCTGGAAAAACACCCGTTGTAGTGCAACTCTCGCAAGGACAATTTGATGTTACCGGAATAGTTGCCGAAACCAACGGTCAATTGATTGTTACCCGAACTGATATGAATCATGCTTCGGAAATTTTTTCTTTTAATTTGAAAAGCAAAAATTTTAAGCAACTCACCCAAGTAAATAACGAATTCTACGCAACCTTGGATTTGCCACAAGTTGAAAAACGTTATGTGAACACCAAGGACGGAAAAAAGATGTTAGTTTGGTTAATCCTGCCTCCAAATTTTGACAAAAACAAAAAATACCCAACTTTACTATATGCACAGGGCGGGCCACAATCGGCTTTGTCGCAATTTTATTCCACCCGTTGGAATTTTCAATTGATGGCTTCACAGGGTTACATAATTGTAGCCCCAAACCGTCGGGGAATGCCTGGCCATGGAGTCGAATGGAACGAGGCCATCAGCGGGGATTGGGGTGGAGGCGCTATGCAGGATTACCTTGATGCTATTGATGATGTAGCAAAAGAACCTTATGTAGATAAAAATCGTTTGGGTGCTATTGGGGCAAGTTACGGCGGTTATTCCGTATTTTGGTTGGCAGGAAATCACGACGGACGTTTCAAAACATTTATTGCCCACGATGGGGTTTTTGACACCCGTTCTATGTATGGAACAACTGAAGAAATATTCTTCGTGAATTACGATATGGGTGGTGCTTATTGGGAAAAAAACAATTCCAAAGCACTCAAATCATTTAATGAATTCAATCCCATAACTTATGTTGACCAATGGGATACTCCCATTATGATTGTTCAGGGTGGAAAAGATTATCGGGTTCCCATTGAACAAGGCTTAGGTGCCTTTCAAGCAGCACAACTAAAAGGAATAAAGAGCAAACTTCTTTATTTTCCTGAAGAAAACCACTGGGTGCTACAGCCTCAAAATGCAATGGTTTGGCAACGTGAGTTCTTCAACTGGTTAAAAGAAACCTTATAAAAAAAAACATTATATAAGTAAGAAGTAAAAGCTCCAAAGAGGAATTTAATTAGGGGCTTTTTTAATATTACCATAGGGATTTAAAGTATCAAATAAAGTTAGAAGACTTCTTTTCGAAAAATAAAAAAGCAGATTCAAAATTCTTAAAAAAGTATAAAATCACAAATTCTCTGCTTAAATAAAAATAACAAGCTGCGACACCTTGATGTTCACATTAGAAGAAGGCCACGTCTCGAAGATATTTCAATAAAGTCGTCTTTAGTCTTTTCCGAAAAAATAACCCCTGATTTAATGGTGCCTATAATTATAACAATTGATGCGCTTAATCTCAAAATCCTGCATTAACCAACCTAAATATATGAATAATTTTCAAACAGCGCATCTTAAAACCCCTGTTGGAATTGCGGAAATCCAAGGAAATGAAGAAGGAATTTCAAAAATTGTAATAACTGGGGAAAAATTTGTTCCTTCTGAAGAGATCCACGAAGAACTGAGGGAGGCAGTTTTTCAAATGGAAGCATATTTTAATGGAGAATTAAAGGAATTCAAGTTAAAACTCAATCCGATAGGAACCTCGTTCCAGAAAAAAATTTGGGAAGCCTTACTGGAAATTCCCTATGGAAAAACCTGTTCTTATCTGGAATTATCAAAAAAGCTTGGAGATGTAAAAGCCATTAGGGCAGTTGCAGCTGCAAATGGCAAAAACCCATTATGGATCGTTATTCCGTGTCATCGGGTAATTGGCAGCGATGGTTCGTTAACGGGTTATGCCGGTGGAATTTGGCGTAAAAAATGGCTTTTAGAGTTTGAAAATCCGTCCATTCAACTTCAATTATTTTAATTTAATTACCACTCGAAAATTCCGCTACAGATAAATTAAATATTATATACTTATCATTTTTCTAAAAAAATCTGTCCCTGTAGATTAAGCCATGATTTTATTCGGAAAAAATTCATAGATTTATTATCTATGAAACTAATACTGCGCATAACCGGAATTTTAATTGCAGCCCTTGCATTTATAAGCTTACTTTTAGTGATCCTGGACTACAATTATCTCTTTCGGGGATTTCAGGTGATTTATTTTTCAGGCCACACAACCGCTTACATTGATGATTATCCAGAATTTGAAAACCGCATAATCTCGGCAGGAAATAACTATCAACCCTGGCCTAAACACGGTCAATACAATATTGCAACCCCTACCGAAAAACTTCAAAAAACCAATGACGAATTGGGAACCGTTGCGTTATTAATAATTAAGAACGACAGTATTTGGTATGAGGATTATGCCGAAGGATACGATGAAAATTCCAAAACCAATTCCTTTTCCATGGCAAAAACCATTACTACCGCTTTGCTTGGGAAAGCCATTGACGATGGTTTCATTAAAAGTCTGGACCAGAGGGTTGCCGATTTTTTACCTGAATTTAACACGCCCTCCGGTTCTGCGATAACGGTGGGAGATTTGGCCTCAATGTCTTCAGGAATAGATTGGAACGAAGATTATTTCAACCCATTTTCCCAAACGGCAAGGGTATATTTTGATGAAGATATTCGGAAAGTAGTCTTGGATCTAAAAGTAATAGAGAAACCTGGACGTGCCTTTAAATATCTTAGCGGCAATTCCATTCTCCTAGGTTTGGTTTTGGAAAAAGCTACCGGGGAAAATCTTTCGAGCTATCTGAGTGAAAGTTTTTGGAAACCCTTGGGAATGAAAAACGACGCTTTATGGCAACTGGACAGCAAGGAGAGTGGAATGGAAAAGGCCTACTGCTGTATTTCATCAAATGCCCGCGATTTCGCACGTTTTGGGAAGCTTTTTAAAGATCATGGGAAATGGAACAACCTGCAAATTTTGGATTCAGCATTTATCGCAAAGGCAATCCGCCCAGGGTTCACGGATTCCCCGGAATATGGCTATGGTCTGTGGTTGAGCGATTATAAGGATAAAGAGATTTTCTATTTTCGCGGGGTACTGGGACAATATGTAATAGTTATTCCGAAAGACAACCTTATTATCGTGCGCCTTGGCCATTCATATAAAAAACTTGAGAAGGACAAAAAACATCACCCAGATTTTTATATTTACATTGATGAAACCTATAAAATGTTGAAGAAGGATTCGTAAAATCAACCTGGAACACATACTATTTCCTGACATTGAAATCGTAACGAAAGAAAATCCCTTTAAAGACCTAACCCAAGAAAGACAGAGAAACTCTGGGAAGAGAAAACCATTTACAAAAGATAGGTCGAATTTTCTGCTGAAGAATTTTACGAACACTACGGGATTTGGGACGAATTCAATAAAGTTATAGGTTTCTCGGTTGGGATTTTTTAAGATCAAGGAAGGTAGAGGTAGTTTTAGGATGACTAGTTTTAATGGTGGGGTAGAAAAATTGCCGAAGGATTTTTCCAATCTGCCCTTGACCCATTTTTACACACCTCATCATCTTCCTTGCAACCAGAACAGCAAGGAATTCGATTTACCCTGAATCTCCCGACCCCCTATGAATCCATAACTTACCGTCGCGCACAAATCTGGATCTGTCCGGCAATAATCCCTGGAAAGTTCCACGCCTGGATACCCTGGAACTATGGTAGTTTCGGCATTACAAGCATTACACTTCAACAAACATACTCACCTATGTATTGGATAACATATGCGGCTCCCATGCTCGTGAGTGGTTTCGTATAGCTTCTGGGATTGCCCCCATCATTCCCTTTTTTAAAAAGATTTGGGCACTATAGCCCAGGTGAATTTAAACTCCGCCAGGAGGATTGCTAATTGATGCTGATATTATTTCGGTATAATAGATAAAGAAATTTTTAATTTCCGGCAATTCCATATAATTTTGCAGTTCTCAGAATTAATTCAAGATGGCAAAAACAGAACTACAAACTTCAACGCTTCCTTTCTTTAATTTCCCGGTAGAAATGCAATGGCTATATGAACATGGATTCGATATAGAATTCGAAAAGATCAACGCCATCCTCGCTTTAGACAAGGAACTATTGATCTCCGATTTAAATTCCGCCCTAGACGATAGCATTGTTCGTTATGAATATTTCAATAAAAGAGCAGAAACAGAAGGCTATAACGATGAAAACTTCAATTTTCCCGGCCATGCGATTTTATTGTTGATTGAATTGAAAGCAGAAAATACCCTGGACCAGCTCCTGGAGGTTTTAAAACAAGACGAAGATTATTACAATTTCTGGTTTGGTGATTTTTTACATAGCTTTGCCTTACCCGCAATATTTTTGTATGGACTAAATCAAAAAGGCAAGTTATTAAACTTACTGAAACAACCAAAACTGTATTTATACAGTAAATTTTTTGTCAGTGAAGCAGTTATCAGAATACCCGCCAAGTTTCCCGAAAAAAGAACCGAAATTTTAAATTGGTGCCGGGAATGGTTGAATTTCTATATTGAGAAATCTGAAGACCCAGCCTATACGGATATTGAATATGCGGGGCTTCTTATCTCCAGTATCACTGACGCCGGTCTTCACGAATTATTGCCCGAAATTAAACAACTTTTCGAATCCAAAAGTGTAGCAGTTTATATTTGTGGCGATTATAAAGAGATTGTCGAAGATATTCACAGCAAAGATTTTGTTTATTATGACCAGCTCGAAAAAAGCATTTTTGAAAATTACAACATCCTAAATGGGGATTTCGATGGCCTTGAAATAAAAAATGAGGATGGTTTTGAAAAAGGTTTTTTTAACGATTCACGCTTTATAAATGAACTTCAACAACCTGAATATAAACTACCTAAAATAGGCCGAAATGACCCCTGTCCCTGCGGAAGCGGAAAAAAATACAAAAAATGCTGTTTAAACTCCAATTAATGGATGACAAAAATCAATATTAATTTTTCAATTCCTTCTCTTTACGATAACCTTAAAAAGCGAACTTAATTCCTTGTGATAAAGGCAATTCTGTAGTGTAATTAATGGTATTGGTCTGTCTTCTCATATAAACTTTCCAGGCATCAGATCCGGATTCGCGTCCGCCGCCGGTTTCTTTTTCACCACCAAATGCACCGCCAATCTCAGCTCCGCTGGTTCCAATATTCACATTGGCAATTCCACAGTCAGATCCTGTAACCGATAAAAAACGTTCCGCCTCCCGCAAATTATTTGTCATAATGGCCGAAGACAATCCCTGTCTCACCCCGTTTTGAATTGCGAGGGCATCTTCCACATCCCCTGAATATTTCATCATATACAACACCGGCGCAAAAGTTTCTTGTTGCACGATCTCATAATGATTTTCGGCCTCGGCAATTGCCGGTTTTACATAACATCCGCTTTCATAACCCTTCCCTTCCAACACGCCGCCTTCAACTAATATTTTTCCACCCTCTTTTACAACTTTATCTAGCGCATTTTGATAATTTTTAACTGCATCCTTATCGATTAACGGACCAACGTGATTGCTCTCATCCAGCGGATTCCCAATCTTTATTTGATTATAAGCAGCCACTATAGCTTCTTTTACCTTATCGTAAATTGATTCGTGAATGATCATTCTTCTGGTAGAAGTACATCGTTGTCCGGCAGTTCCAACCGCCCCAAACACAGCTCCTATAACCGTCATTTTCACATCGGCATCCGGAGTTACAATGATGGCATTGTTCCCACCTAATTCCAATAAAGTTCTTCCCAAACGCGCAGCAACTTTTGAGGCGACAATTTTACCCATTCTGGTAGAACCGGTGGCAGAAATAAGCGGGATGCGATTATCATTGGTCATCATTTCCCCAACTTTATAATCTCCTGTAATCAAACAGGAAATTCCTTCCGGCACTCCGTTTTCCTTAAATACTCGGGCTGCTATTTTTTGACAAGCCACAGAAGTTATAGGTGTTTTTTCCGAACCTTTCCAAAGGCAGGCATCTCCGCAAATCCAGGCCAAAGCAGTATTCCAGGACCACACGGCCACGGGAAAGTTAAAGGCTGAAATAATTCCAACCACGCCCAGCGGATGGTATTGCTCGTACATGCGGTGTCCGGGACGTTCAGAATGCATGGTAAATCCATGCAGCTGTCTTGACAAGCCAACTGCAAAATCGCATATATCGATCATTTCCTGCACCTCGCCCAGACCTTCCTGATAGGATTTTCCCATTTCATAGGAAACAAGTTTACCCAACGGCTCTTTTAACCTGCGAAGTTCATCATTAAATTTGCGGACAATTTCACCGCGTTGCGGTGCAGGAACCAATCTCCAGGTTTTAAAACCCTCAGTAGCAGTAGACATTACCCTTTCAAAATCTCCTTTTGTGGTAGATCGTACCTTCCCTATTATTGAGCCATCCACAGGAGAATAAGATTCAATAATTTCTCCGCTGCCAAAAAAAACATTTCCGGTAGAAGTTCCTGGATTTATATCCTCAATTCCCAGTTCCTCGAGGGCTCTTTTAATTCCGAACATTTCTGCAATTTCACTCATTAACTTATTTCTTTATATGTTTTGGCATTATTTATTATTTATGCAATAAATAATTGCCCATTAATCATTATCAGCCGTAAACTGTCTGTCTAATGGCATTAGCGTACCACATTTGTCACAGGTGCGCAAATCCTTACTTTCGTAAAAATGTTTAAAATGCTTTAAAAAATCGGTTTCAATATTTTGCAAAGGAAAATAAACCTCATATAATTTATTGTTGCACTTATCGCAAAACCACAATAGTCCATCCTCTGTCTCCTCTCCCAAACGTTTGCGCTCTATCACCAAACCGATGGACCCTTCGTGCCTAACCGGAGAATGAGGAACTTTTCCGGGGTGTAAATACATATCCCCGGGACCGAGCTTCATCGTAACTTTCTCTCCATTTTCCTGCACATGCAATTCAATATTTCCTTCCAACTGGTAAAAAAGTTCTTCAGTTTCATTGTAATGATAATCATTCCTGGCATTTGGCCCTCCCACTATCATCACGATATAATCCTCAGATTCCTTATATATATTCTTGTTCCCAACCGGAGGTTTCAATAAATCGCGGTTCTGCTCAATCCACTTATTGAGGTTAAAAGGTTTATTAATAGCCATATTCTACATTTTTTCGAACGCATAAAATTAAACAATCCCAAACAGAAAGTTCTAAAGCTTATCAAAAAATTTTGGACATGTGCCAAAAAGGCCACCGCGCTATCTACTGCAAGTCCCGGGCACAATAAAAAGCGCCTGCAGGCATTCCGCTCTCCCAAACAAATAATAAAACCAATCTATCGTAAATTTTAGTACTTTTAACACCGTAATCGATCCCTTTAATTATGAAAAAACTACTACTCCTGATTTCATTTGCAAGCATTTTTGCCTGCAATCAATCCTCGGTCGACAAAAAACCTATTGGAGAAACTCCCGTAAAAGCAATTTCAGATAAGGTGGAGAGTGATAATTTCGGGATCGTCATTCACGGAGGGGCGGGTACTATTTTAAAGGAAAACATGACAGATTCCATGGAAGTGGCATATAAAACAGTATTGGAAGAGGCTGTTAAGGCCGGCCACGATATTTTGGCAAATGGCGGGACTTCCATCGAAGCCGTCCAATCAAGCATCACTATTATGGAAGACTCACCGCTTTTCAACGCGGGAAAAGGTGCCGTATTCACAAATCAGGAAACCAACGAGTTGGATGCCTCCATTATGGATGGGGAAACCCTGAATGCAGGAGCGATTGCCGGAGTGTCAACGGTTAAAAACCCCATCAACCTCGCCTTTCAAGTCATGGAAAATTCCCCACACGTTTTGCTTTCCGGCAAAGGTGCAGAACAATTTGCAAGAGAGCGCAGACTGGAAATTGTAGAACCTTCATATTTTTTTACCCAGGAGAGGTTTCAGGCTTTACAACGTGTGAAAGAGGCCGAAAAATCCAAATTGGATTCCGCTAACCAAAAAACAGCCTTTTACGACCCCTACATAAAAGAATCCAAGTTTGGAACTGTGGGTTGCGTGGCACTAGACAAAAACGGGAATATAGCTGCCGGCACCTCCACCGGCGGAATGACCAACAAAAAATGGAATAGAATTGGGGATGTGCCAATTATTGGCGCTGGAACATACGCAAATAATGCCACCTGCGCGGTTTCCGGAACCGGATGGGGCGAGTATTTTATACGGGGAGTTGTAGCTTATGATATTTCAGCCATGATGGAATATAAAAAAATGAGTTTAGAAGAAGCCGCAACTATTGTAATACAGAAAAAACTTACCGAACTAGGCGGGGAAGGTGGAATTATTGCCATAGATTCCAAGGGAAATATAGCCATGGAATTCAATTCTCCCGGAATGTACCGGGCCGCGATGAACAAAAAAGGGGAATTGACAATTGGCATCTATAAAGAAAATGAAAATTTAATGCAATAGTTCTTAGAGCGAAGCAACTTCTCCAAAATCCAAATTATATTAACTCACCCTTGCCAGGGTTTTATTTTCCGGTCATCCAATTAATTGAGTTTTCCTCCCTTTTGGGTCCACCAGGGATGCACTTCAACTTTTAAACGGCCAGCTTTCACCATGGGATCCAGGTTTGCCAGACTGTCGGCTTCTTTTAAAGTCGGTGTATTGTAAACCACAATTCCCCGAATTTCCCCATCATCGCCAAAAGGACCGATAAGGCTCGCATAACCTTCTTGCGCCATCCTGGTGAGATGTGCCATATGCTGCTTCTGAAGTGCGGCCGCTTGCGTGGAATCCTGAGAATGATTCTCTCCCAATTTTAAAAAAACTATGAAATATTGCTGCATCAAATAGGTGGAATCACCTTCCATGTAAATAAAAGTTTGATGGCCTTTTTCCTTCAGTTGTCGGGACCATTTTTCCAGTTTCATTTTCTCCGCTTTAACTATTGAATCTGAAGGAGTTTCCCTAATTTTTTCAACGGGTTGTTCACAGGAACTTATCATTAAAAAGATTCCTAATAAGGCGCTCGATATTTTGATGTAATTTATTTTTTCCATTTACTGAAAGGCTTTTTGCTGAGTTGAGAGTTGTAATAACGAACATCGCCGGTTACTTCCTCTCCCAACCACTCGGGGTTTTTAAATCTGTCATTTTCTGAATGCAATTCAATTTCGGCAACAATCAAGCCTTGATTCTCTCCAAAAAATTCATCAATTTCAAAAGTGTGTTCTTCTATTTCTACTAAATATCGCATTTTTTCTATTATTCCCGGCTCACATAATTTCAACAGTTCTTTGGCCTCAACCACCGGAATTTCTTTTTCCCATTCAAACCGGGTAAGCCCGTTTTTTGAAGATATACCCTTAATGGTCAGAAAGGCCAGGTCTCCGCTGATTCTAATTCTCACGGTTCGATCGGGATGCGTGTTTAAAAATCCCTGAATGATCTTATTTTTTTCAGATGCCCGGGTCTTAAACTCCTCTGATCTCACTAAAAATTTACGTTCAATTTCCACCATATTTCAATTGCCTTCCACGGCTATTTTATTAATTTCTTCCGATTCGATAATACTTTTTTTACAACCTTTATTTGCGACAATCAACATTGCCCTGGCAATAATTTCAGGGTGAATGGAGCGGTATTTTTTAAGAGGACCTATCAATGTAAAATTCAGGAATTTCATAACCTGATTGGCAAAATTTTCATAAAATCTTTTTTCCCCGCGATCGCCTGCAATAAGTGAAGGTTGAAAAATATAGGTATTCTCTATGTTTTGGGCAAGGACGTCCCGTTGCATTTCTCCTTTAGTTTTGCTGTAAAACAGCCTACTTTTAGGGTTAGCACCCAGTGTGGAAATCACTGCGAAAATAGAAATTCCGTTTTCCTTGCAAAGTCTTGCAGCGCTTACAGGAATTCCATAATCAACTCTCCGATAGGTTTCTTCATTTGGGGTTTTGCTTTTAGTGGTGCCGATACAGCAAAAAACCTGGTCGGCTTTAAACTCTTCCCTATAATTTTCCAATTGAAAAAGATCCACTAAATGTTCCTCAATTTTACTGTCTTTAATTTTTACTGATGATCTGGAAAACAATATAATTTTTACATACCGCGAATCTTTTAGAAGTTCTTGAAGTAAAATTCCGCCAGTTAATCCCGTTGCCCCTAAAAGAATTGCAGTTTTCATAGTCCTAATTAATGTTCGCCCAAATTAGGAAAGTTTTTTGTTTGGCATCCAAGATTTAAGATTGTTTTCAGAATTTTTTACCAATAATATTGATGACAACTGGCTATTCGATTTTAGGTGAGCTATGACCGACATAAATTCAAGTTTTACTAAATTTACAAGGTGGAAGAGCATAGGTCTTTAAGAAAAATTATTCACGTTGACATGGATGCATTCTTTGCATCGGTGGAACAACTGGACAATCCGGAACTGCGGGATAAACCAATTGCCGTTGGCGGCAGTGAAGAACGGGGAGTTGTGGCTGCGGCCAGTTATGAGGCCAGAAAATTTGGGGTTAGGAGTGCGATGAGCAGTATAATTGCAAAACGGAACTGCCCTGATTTGATTTTTGTAGCACCGAGATTTGAGCGATATCAGGAGATTTCCAAGCAAATCCGTGACATTTTTTTCGAATATACAGATCTAGTCGAACCGCTTTCCCTGGACGAGGCTTATTTGGACGTAACCGAAAATAAAAAAGGCAATCCCAGCGCCAGCTTAATTGCCCTGGAAATACGTGAAAAAATCAAGATAAGAACTGGTTTAAACGCTTCCGCCGGTATTTCCATCAATAAATTTGTAGCCAAAATTGCAAGCGATATCAATAAACCGAACGGACAAAAAACGGTAAACCCAGAGGAAGTAGACGAATTTCTGGAGAAGCTGGAGATCAGAAAATTTTATGGGGTAGGGAAAGTTACCGCGGAAAAAATGTACCAACTTGGAATTTTTAAAGGTTTTGATTTGAAGCAAAAATCGGAGACTTTTTTGACAGAACACTTCGGAAAAAGCGGTTCGTATTATTATAATGCAATTCGTGGAATTCATTTAAGTGAGGTAAAACCTGACAGGATAAGGAAATCCTTAGGTGCCGAAAGAACCTTTGACCAAAACATTTCATCGGAAATTTTTATGTTGGAGCGACTGGAAAATATCGCGGAAGAAATTGAACGCCGGCTCAAAAAAAGCAAAGTCGCCGGTAAAACGGTGACTTTAAAAATCAAATACAGTGATTTCACTCAACATACCCGCAGCAAAAGCATTCCGTATTTTATTTCCTCCAAAGAGTTGATCTTGGACATTTCAAAAGCATTGCTTTTACAAGAAAAAATGAGTGAATCGGTAAGACTATTGGGAATTTCGCTTACCAATTTAAATACAGAAAAAAAAGAGAGGAAGGAAATAGCGGTCCAGCTGAGGTTTGATTTTTGAAATATGAAAAACAAAAATAATATGATTACTTAATTTTTTTATTAAAAAATATATTGTATATCCGGTTAGTGTCCACTGGCTGTAATGCTTGCTATTACAAGGCTATCAAATAATCTGTTACCGAAATACCTCCTATTCAGCTTGCAAACAAACTCATTGAGGTATAATTGTAGGTATTTTTTCTTGATTTTGTGATAGGTTCCAACGAAATTTCTTTTGGCATTGCTGATTGCAATGTGTACCCATTTTAGGGTTTCCTTGGTGGTCTGTTCACTCGATTTTTCGGTTATATGTAGTTCTACATAATCTGCGATGTCAACATAGGAGGTGCTTCGGTCGGTAAAGACAATCATCTGTTCACCTTCAATGGCATTTTTTAAGGTATTGTCGGTCCCCTCAGACTTGTGATCATCCAGCACCTTTGCCTTGAAATACCTGCAATGTCTTTCCACTTTACCTGTTTGTAGGTCCTCTAAGATGGTACTCTCAGCCATCACCATCACATTGACCTAGGTCTTGCTGCCTCGACCGGCTTTTTGAGTTTGGTGATCTTGTTTGCTTGCCTC
>JBGSWA010000138.1:0-23448 GCA_041752645.1 Gillisia sp.
GTTATTGCTTCAATTCCTGCAAATGCGGGTGGTGAAGTTGGATTGACCTTCTGCTCCACTGCGGGGGTTCAGAATTTATTCGATTCCCTAGGCGAAGGAGCCAATCCAAATGGTAGGTTTGTAGGTCTTGAAAATGGAATATTTGATCCTTCTACCGCAGCATTAGGGGATAATTTCATCTCATTTACTGTAGATGCGGAGTCTGGCTGCGTAACAGGTTCAGACACTGCATTATATACCATTAATGTATTACTAACTCCAGATGCAGGACAAGATGGTTCAATAGAGCTCATCAGAAATGATCCTCCTTTCAACCTGTTTTCTGAATTGGAAGGAACTCCTGATCAAGGCGGAACCTGGTCTCCAGGAAATGCCGATGGCAGTTTTGACCCTGCCACAGGAACCAGCGGAAATTACACCTATACTGTGACCAATGGAACTTGTTCCGATACCTCAATTGTTATCGTGAGCATAATAGATGAACCTTGTCCAATAGTTGATCGAACTATACAATCATTTTGCAGATTAATTGATGACCCAGCTGCGCCATCGGGAAAAAGAGCCCCTAGAATAAGAGATCTTACTCCCCTAGGAACTACCTGGTATGACTCAAGGGTTGAAACAGACCCAAGCCCGCGAAACCAACCCCTTATAGCAGATCACGTTTACTATGCTGGGAACGCAACTGGGACTTGTGACAACAGGACCAGGGTTATTGTTAGAATATTAGAGGAACCAAGCGCAGGATCTAATACAACCATTACGGTTTGTGAAGGTGACAATGCAATTGATTTGATTCCTTTAATTGGTGATGACAGCGAATTCGGACCTGCTGATATAGGGGGTACATTCAGCCCTTCTTTTGCAAGTAATTCTACCATATTTGATCCTTCATTAGATGCAGAAGGCCAATACACCTATACAGTTGATAACGGATTATGCGATATTGCAACTTCTATCATTACAATTGAATTTTCGGTGAGTGAAGATGCAAATGCAGGTGAACCTTTCCCTTTGAGTTTTTGTACAACCGATGAAGATGTAAACCTCTTTACCGAATTAGCAGATGGTGTAACTATGACAGGTACATTTGTAGGGGAAGGTGTAACCGATGGTGTTTTCAGTCCGTCTACCTCAGGTGAAGGCAACTTTGAAATCATTTATAATGTTGGAGAAGACCTTTCCTGTGTTGCAGGAGCTGATTCAGCCACTATCACAATTAGTGTGAGAGGCGTCTCTGAGGCCCCGGTAGCTGATGCAGAACAATCCTTCTGTTTGGTAAATAACAATACAGTTGCCGATTTGGTAGCTTCAGTAACCTCAGGAGAAAGCCTTGTATGGTATGAAAATGAGGATTTAATGACTGTTGCACCGGCAACAACTCCACTGCAGAACGGTGCTGTGTTTTATGCTGTTGCCTCAGGAGAGGACACTTGTGGTTCCCCATCGACTATGGTGAGCGTAACTATGAACGATCCTGATGCACCTACCCTGCAATTAGAAGGAAATGAATTCTGTAGAAGCGACAATCCAACTCTTCAGGATTTACTGGACAATATAAACGGTTCTGGCATCCAAATTTACGCCTCGATAACAGGAGGAACACCTTTAGCGTCAACAACTGAACTGCAGGATGATGTTCAATATTTTGCAACTGCTACAGATGCTACCTTAGGCTGTGAAAGTTCAGAACGATTAGCCATTAGAGTAGAGGTTAATTTCTGCGGGATTCCTGAAGGTTTTTCACCAAACGGAGATAACATCAATGACAGTTTTGTTATTCCGGACATCGCCATTGATTTTCCCAATTATAACATAGAGGTATACAACAGATGGGGTAATTTGGTCTTTAAAGGAAATGCTTCAACCCCAGATTGGAATGGAATTTCAAATCAATCAGGAACTGTAGGAGACGGTGTGCTGCCTGTAGGAGTTTACTTCTATATCCTGAATTACAACGACGGAGCAACCACCTCGGAACAAGGAAAACTATACTTAAGTAGATAACCAAAGGATAAACACTAGAAAGAAATGAAAAACATTATAATCACATATTTAATCTTTACAGGGGTTGTCCTTTTATCTTTAAAAGGTATGGCCCAACAAGACCCCCTATACACTCAGTACATGTACAACATGAGTGTTATAAATCCCGCTTACGCTACCGATAATCCCGGGATGCTAAATTTGGGCGGACTTTACAGATCTCAATGGGTAGGAATTGACGGTGCTCCAAGCACCGCCAATTTCTTTGCCCATACTCCGGTAAGCGAACGAGTGGAACTTGGAATTACAATTGTTCATGATGAAATAGGGGACTGGGTTAAGGAAAATAACATCACAGCCGATTTTGCTTATGTTCTTCCGTTGAACCAAACCAATAAACTTTCCTTTGGGGTAAAAGGTGGGATTTCCACTTTTGATGCCAATACTGCAGGACTTATTCTAAACGAGCTAAATGACCCCGCTTTTCAGAATACCAGCGAGGTATTTCCTGTCTTTGGGGTTGGTACCTACTTGTTTGGAGAAAAGTATTATGTAGGTCTTTCTGCTCCCAACCTTTTTACCTCAAAACATCTTGAGAATGAACAAGGTTTAAGAGCTATTGGGGAAGAAAATATTCATTACTTCCTTACCGGTGGATATGTATTTGACCTGAGCGAAGATTTCAAACTGAAACCGGCATTTATGGCCAGGGGAGTTGAAACTGCGCCTCTTTCTGTAGATGTTACTGCAAATGTTTTAATGTACAACAGATTGGAAGCCGGAATTGGATACAGATTTGACGAATCTATTACTGGATTGGTCAACTTCGCGGTAACTCCCGGATTAAGGGTCGGGTATGCCTATGATTATACCACCTCAAATCTGGGTGATTACAACGATGGTACACACGAATTCCTGATATTATTCGATCTAGATCTTTTCGGATTATCAAAAGGGTATGACAAATCACCAAGATTCTTCTAAAAACCAGAGACAACATGAAAAAATTATATAGTTCAATTTTAATAATCCTAATAGGCTTTTCAGGCTTTGCACAAAATTCTGAAATCAAAAAAGGAGACCGGTTTTTTGCCGAAAGAGCATATATCGATGCTGCCACCTCTTATGAGAAGGTAGCTGACAAGAATCAGAAAGTGCTTCAAAATTTAGGGGATGCATATTTCTATACCAACCAATTGGAAAATGCCTCTGAGGTGTATCAGTTGCTTTTCCTGAGACACAAAGCAGAGACTGCCCCGGAATTCAAGTTCAGGTTTGCCCATGCTTTGATGGCGGTAGGTAAAACTGAGGAAGCTGATGTTTACTTTTCAGAATTCTACGGATCGGATTTCGATTTTGAAAAATTCAGGAGAGAACTTGACACCACCGTATCTCATGTATATACCACCAGGCAGGAACTTAACAATCCTGCTGCCGGGGATTTTGGGATCTCCTATTATGGAGATAAAGTAACCTTCGCCTCGACAAGAAATCAGGAAAGACCTGTGTACCCATGGGATAAAAAACCAACCCTTGACTTGTATACAGCTGATGTAACTGAGGATGGTAAATTAAGCGGGATTGTGCTTTTCCCCGGAGACATCAACACGGATTCTCATGAGAGTTCTGCCGCCTTTACCCAGGACGGAATGACCATGTATTTTGATCGCACCAATGAAAAAAGGGTGAAAAATGAAGACGACGAAAAGGTTGCACATATCAGAATTTACCGCGCTGAAATGGTAGATGGAAAATGGGATAATATTGAGGCTTTGCCTTTCACCAGCGATG
This sequence comes from Gillisia sp., assembly GCA_041752645.1. Lineage (GTDB taxonomy): Bacteria > Bacteroidota > Bacteroidia > Flavobacteriales > Flavobacteriaceae > Gillisia. Next base: position 3,778 of record JBGSWA010000138.1, read on the forward strand.
AATATTCTACAGAGCATCCAAGTCTGAGCAGCGATGGTACAAAATTGTACTTTGCCAGCGATATGCCCGGTACTTTGGGATCTTTTGATATCTATGTGGTGGATTTAAATGAAGATGGCTCTTATGGCACCCCAAGAAACCTGGGAACTATGGTGAACACCACTCAACGCGAGCAATTCCCATTTATCAGTGACCAGGATGTTCTTTATTTCTCCTCTAACGGGCATCAGGGATTTGGCAATATGGATATCTATAAAGCGGAAGGAGATTTTTCAGAAGTGAAAAACCTGGGAGCAACCATTAATAGTGGTTTTGACGATTTCGCTTATATTATCAGGGAAAATCAAAACGAAGGTTGGTTCGCTTCAAACAGAAGAGGAACCGATAATTTGTACAACTTCTCAAGAGAAGAGTACACTCCTCCCGTAGTTGAAATCGATGACAGGGAAACCAATATCGAGACCGGCAGGCAACAATTAAAAGATGTAGGAAATATTTATTTCGATTTTGATAAGGCAACTATAAAACCTGAGTCTGAAGTTACTTTAGATAAAGTGGTAGCGATTATGAAAAAGTATCCTACTCTTAAAATTGAAATAGGTTCTCACGCAGATGCCAGAGGATCTGACTCATACAACCTGGGCCTTTCTGAAAGACGTGCTGCTTCCACCTTGGAATATTTAGTGGATCACGCAATTGAAAGAGCGCGCTTAACTTCTAAAGGATATGGTGAGTCTATGCCCCTGAACGATTGTACCAAACCTACCGGATGTACAAACGCACAATATGCCAAGAACAGACGTAGCGAGTTTACCATAATGAATTAAAGATTACAGCGAACTAACCTATTAAAGCCCCAAGAGATTGGGGCTTTTTTATTTTATATTATGAGACAGCAGAAAACAGAATAAGGTGTATTGGCAGAAAAATGAAATAAAATTCAAAAGAAAGCTTACAAAGGTAAAAAGGTGCACCCTGGATTCTATAAGAGCAAAGAATCAAGAGAAAAAACTTAAAAATTTAGCGGGAGGACAGGCTTCCGCTTTATTGCTTTGAAGGAGCTTATAAAGGAGGGACAAGCCGTATTATAAGCCTCCCCGCAAGGACTTTTAATTATTTAGAATAGCGAGAGGGGAAGGAACCATGGAAAGAGCATACCGGATTCCTTTCCAAGTCTAGAATCAAATAACCAAAAACTCCTGCAAAGAAGCAGGAAAAGGAATCAAGTGGTTAAGCTGGATTTTAATTATTTTTTCTGGTTGACCGCTTGTTTACACATGCGAGATGTTTTATCGTGGTATAGTTCCGGAATATTATATTTCAAAGCTGCAAGGGTATTAGAATTTATAACCAAGTATATTTACAAAACGGAGGCCAGCATAGTGCTTCTGGTATTGCAAAGACAAACTAATTGGGAATTGATCATAAAATCCACGGAGTACCTTCAAAACAATCCTGAGAAAGTTGTTTGCAAGCTCCTTAGAAGGATGTTTAAATCAAGGTTCGAAAGGCTCATTGGCCCAAAGCCATTATCCTCACAGCCCTATGAGCGAGTAATCAAATTATTTTTTAGGCGGATACCCCTTTAAGGCGGTATCGACCATAGCTTTGAGCTGTGCCACGCGATCTTGTGGAGAAGCATTCTTGTTGAAGCTGCTCTCAACAATTGCCTGCCATATAAGGGAATCCTTTCTCGCATCTATAAAATCAAGGCTAAGCCGCAAATAGGTTTCATCCCCACCAATTGGGAACCCACCGGAGACACCAACCCCTAGATTTCCACCGCCTCCCCCTACCCCAATGCCAAGATTGCTTTTGGGTGGGGTTTGATATTCCGAGGTATAAAAATTCACATATATTTCAGGCTGTTCAGCAGTTGTAAATCCCTTTGTTGTCATCTGGGTGGATAAGATGGATAGCAGGCGCTGCTCATCCAAATGACTTAATTTTGAAACCAGGTCGGGATAAATCTGATAGGTATCAATCCCACCAAATTGGACACTCTGGTCATAGTCATAAATAGCTTTCGGGGTATTGCAGGAGGCAATTATAAAAAAAAGACCGAGAGATTTAAAAATTTTCATCTGATTATAATTTTGAACCTCAACAATATTCCTCCTATATAAAATCACCTGTTCCCATTAGAATAGGAACAGGTGATTTATGATCTTTTTGCAGAGGAACATCCGGAGATTTTTATTAAAGTTAAGTAAAAATCTGTTGACGAAAATCCTGATTAACAATATTTAAACAGGAACTTTGTTTAACATTTCCCAAAGTTTGTCTTTTAATTCAGTTAAACCCTGGTTTGCAACGGCCGAAATAAATAAATAGGGTGCTCCTAAATTTTTATCCAGAACGACTTTTACTTCAGATTTCAGTTCCTCATCCAGCATATCGCATTTGGAGATGGCCACAAGTCTTTCCTTATCCAATAACTCCGGGTTATAGCGCCTGAGCTCATCCAGCAAAATTTCGTATTGTTTGACTATATCCGGGGCATCTGCGGGAATTAAAAATAACAGGGTAGAATTCCGCTCGATATGCCGCAAAAATCTATGACCTATTCCCTTGCCTTCTGCAGCACCCTCGATAATCCCAGGAATATCGGCAACTACAAATGTTTTATATTCCCGGTACTCTACAATTCCGAGATTAGGCTTTAATGTGGTAAACTCGTAATCGGCAATTTTAGGTTTTGCAGCCGTAATTACAGATAACAAGGTGGATTTTCCCGCGTTAGGAAATCCGACCAACCCGACATCTGCCAATAACTTAAGTTCCAGGGTGATATCCAATTCCAGCCCGTCCATCCCCGGTTGGGCATAGCGCGGGGTCTGATTGGTAGATGATTTAAAATGCCAGTTCCCCTGTCCGCCTTTACCGCCTTCGGCAATAATAACTTCCTGTCCATCATCTGTAACCTCGTAAATGACTTCCTGGGTTTCAGTATCGCGTATAACGGTTCCCAAGGGAACCTCAATGTATTGATCGGCACCATCGCCACCAGTGCTTCGCTGCTTACTCCCATGTAAACCGTGATCGGCTTTAATATGTCGTTTAAATTTTAAATGCAATAAGGTCCAGAGGTTTTTATTTCCTTTCATAATTATATGTCCGCCACGACCTCCATCTCCGCCATCCGGACCTCCTTTGGCTATATATTTTTCCCTTCGCAAATGGGCAGACCCCTGCCCTCCCTTTCCAGAAGATATATGCATCTTCACATAATCAACAAAATTCCCTTCAGTCATTTCTATCCTGTTCTATAATCGTTAAAAGAAAAACGAACTTATTAATTATTACTAGTTTACCAAATTTCGCACCATAAAAACCCGTAATTGACAAAATTTGTGGCAACCTTAAATTGCCAGTTCCATTAGCCGAAAAAAATCCTTTTATAACGAATCGATCACCCTACTTATCCGATCAGTGATCTCCTCTATGGTACCAATACCCTTGACTCCATAATATTTCCCCTGCTTCTCGTAAAAATCCTTTAAAACGGAGGTTTCATCATAATACACCCTTATCCTGTTGCGGATGATGGCCTGATCGGCATCATCCTTCCTGCCAGATGTTTTTCCCCGTTCCAATAAGCGTTCTACCAAAACCTCATCATCAACCTCCAGGGCTATCATCGCAGTAACCTCAGTATTTTTTTCATCCAACAGCACAGATAAAGCCTCGGCCTGGGCCTGGGTTCTTGGAAATCCGTCAAAAATAAAACCACTGGCTCCGGGATTTTTATCCAATTCTGCACCAAGCATCTTAATGGTTACATCATCCGGGACCAATTGGCCTTTATCCATAAAAGATTTTGCATGCAGCCCAAGCTGGGTTTGATTTTTAATGTTATACCTAAAGACATCCCCCGTAGAAATATGCACCAGATTGTATTTAACTTTTAAAAACTCTGCCTGAGTCCCTTTCCCTGCACCCGGAGGGCCAAATAACACCAAATTTTTCATTTCTTGTTCTTTTAGTTTATATACCTGGCTTAAATTTCGGCCAAGGCCATTGTAATCCAACCCATACCCAACAATAAAATCATTTGGTATTTCAAGTCCTATATAGTCTACATTATATCCTTTTTGGTAAGCTTCCGGTTTAAAAAAGAGGGTGACCGTTTTATAATCAGCTACATTTTTACTGTGTAATATCCCGTCAATTGCTGCCAGGGTATTCCCCGTGTCTACAATATCTTCAATTACGATTACATGCCTGTTTTCCAAGGACATGTTCAATCCCATCATGGTATCCACCTTTCCTGTGGTGGAAGTCCCCTGATAAGACCCCAACTTTACAAAGGCTACCTCACAATCTCCCTCATACCTTTTAATGATCTCTGAGGCAAACATAAAGGCCCCATTGAGGATACCCAGGAAAACAGGGGTTTTATCCTTATAATCTCTATTGATTTGTTCTGAAATTTTATCTATTGAGGCTATTATCCTTTCTTCAGAAATAAAGGGCTCGAATCTTAAATCGTGTAACTGAATCAATACTTTTTATTTTAAGAGAGCAAAGATAAGGATTCTAAACAATTCGCCGTGGGAACAAATCGATTGATTTATTGGGAAATACTCGCTCAATCCATCCTAAAATTTTATTTTTGCTTAAACTCCTTGAAAATTATGGTTAACTATTTTTCTTCAGATTTTAAATTAGGCATCCTGGGTGGCGGCCAGCTTGGCAAAATGCTGCTTTATGAAACCCGAAAGTATGATGTTCAGACCTTTGTAATGGACCCCAGTGATGAGGCTCCCTGCAGAATAGCCTCCAATTATTTTGAGCAAGGCGACCTGATGGATTATAAAAGCCTACTTGATTTTGGAAGAAAGGTAGATGTGCTTACCCTGGAAATTGAATCAGTGAACGTATCAGCGCTGAAACAACTGGAATCAGAAGGCATCAAGGTATATCCATCTTCAAAAACCCTGGAGAGAATTCAGGATAAGAGGCTGCAGAAACAGTTTTTTACCGACCATACTATTCCAACGGCAAATTTTCTTGCTTTCACCTCTAAAGGCGAATTTTTAAATGCGCTCAACCACGCAAGGTTGAAATTGCCCTTGGTTTGGAAAAGCGCCACAGGTGGGTATGACGGCAGAGGGGTTAAGATTTGCAGATCCCAGAAGGATCTCCGTGAAATACCAGAGGGGGCCTGCATCGCGGAGGATATGATCCCATTTAAAAATGAACTTGCGGTAATTGTCGCCAGAAACCCTTCAGGGGAAATGGTGAGCTACCCCGTGGTTGAAATGGAATTTCATCCTCTCTCAAACCAGGTAGAATATGTTATCTGCCCCGCCAGGATTGATGATGCGCTTGCACAAAAAGCCCGAGCTCTGGCGGAAAAGGTCTCAGGGGAATTTCAGCATGTAGGATTACTGGCAGTAGAAATGTTCCTAACCAAAGATGATGTGCTCCTTGTAAACGAGGTAGCTCCAAGACCTCATAACAGTGGGCATTTCACTATAGAGGCAAGTTATACCAATCAATTTGAGCAGCATCTGCGGGCTGTCCTGGATTTGCCTTTAGGCAATACAGAAAGTAAAGTAGGCGCGATCATGTTAAACCTCGCCGGAGAGGAGAATCATACAGGTCCCGCCATATACCAAAATATTGAGGAAATTTTACAAATGCCCGGGGTTACCCCTCACATTTACGGCAAAAAAATCACCCGTCCCTTCAGAAAAATGGGGCATATTACCATCATAAATAAAGATTTGAGCCTGGCACATGGAATTGCCGAAAAAGTAAGGAAAACCATTAAGGTTATAAGTAAGAAATAGACAACCAAAGGCAGCGGATAACAGAACCCGGAAAGTTTGGCATAAAAAACACCTGAAACAATGAGTAAAGTAGCAGTAATTATGGGAAGCACCAGCGATTTAACGGTAATGCAGGAGGCAATCGATGTTTTAAAGGGATTTGAAATTGAGGTGGAGGTGGATATCGTATCGGCACACCGAACTCCTGAAAAATTATTTGAATACGGAAAGAACGCCCATAGGCGCGGAATAAATATTATAATTGCCGGAGCCGGAGGCGCGGCGCATTTACCCGGAATGATCGCTTCTCTCTCTCCTTTGCCTGTTATTGGAGTTCCTGTAAAATCCAGCAATTCCATAGATGGCTGGGATTCAATATTGTCAATATTACAAATGCCCGGGGGTGTACCCGTTGCCACCGTGGCTTTAAACGGGGCTAAAAATGCAGGAATCCTTGCGGCTCAAATCATTGGAGCCACTGATAAATCAATGCAGGATAAGGTACTGGCATATAAAGAAAGCCTAAAACAAAAGGTAATTGAGGGAGCCAGGGAACTTAAAAAATAAAAAAGCCACCCTCAGGTGGCTTTCTAAAAATAGCGCTTTTCAAGAAAAATAGTATTTATTAACCATTCTAAATATATTAATCAAAACCTAAAAGCAACTACTAATATTTTTCTTTATAAATATTAAAACAAAAACTAAATATACGTTAATATTTAAAGGATATCCAATCAATAGTTAAAATATTAATTATTTACTTCCTTGAAATTTTAAAAATACATTCATACCCATGAAAACCGAAAATCCATTACTGCAAACTTTTCATACGGCTCCCTTTTCTAAAATAGAAAATGAGCATTTTAAACCAGCCATTTTAAAAGCAATCGAGCTGGCGAAAGCAGAAATCCTTGAAATAACAGCATCAAAAGAGGCTCCTACTTTTCAGAATACCATTGAAGCACTGGAGTTTTCCGGAAATCAGTTGGACCGCATCACCAGTATATTTTTCAATTTAAATTCGGCTGAAACAAATGAGGAGATACAAAAAATTGCACAGGAGCTTTCCCCCCTGCTCTCCGAATTTAAAAATGACATCATCCTCAACAAAGCACTCTTCAACAGGGTGAATTCTGTGTATCAAAACAGAACTGCTTTGGATCTCACTGCCGAACAAGCCACGCTTTTGGATCATAAATACAAAGCTTTCTCAAGAAATGGCGCCAATCTCTCCGAGGAGAAAAAAGACAGGTTACGGGAAATAGACAAGCAATTATCAACCCTGGGATTAAAATTTGGCGAAAATGTCCTGGCGGAAACCAATAAATTCGAACTTCATTTAACTGATAAGGACTCGATTCAAGGCTTACCAGGCTCCGTTGCAGATGCAGCAAAAGAGGTGGCTAAGGAAAAAAATAAAGAGGGTTGGATTTTCACCCTGGAATATCCAAGTTATATCCCTTTTATGCAATATGCCAAAAACAGGGAATTGCGAAAAAAAATGGCATTGGCCTTTGGGTCAAAATGTTTTCACAGGGACTCCCTGGATAACCAGGAAAACGTGCTTCAAATAGTAAATTTGAGAGCTCAAAGAGCAAATTTATTGGGATTCCCATCACACGCGGCTTATGTCCTGGAAGAACGAATGGCTGAAACCCCGGAAAAGGTTGCTGGTTTTCTTGAAGAATTACTGGAAAAAGCAAAACCCGCCGCGCAGGGGGAATTTCACGAACTCGAAAATTTCGCTAAGGAATTAGATGACATTGACCGATTGGAAAAATGGGACGCCGCCTATTATGGGGAAAAATTAAAACAGAAACGCTTTGACCTGGACGATGAAAAATTGAAACCCTATTTTCAACTTGACAAGGTGATCCGCGGGGTTTTCACAGTGGCCAATAAGTTGTATGACCTCAATTTTAAGGAGGTTTTTGATGTGGATAAATACCATCCGGATGTTAAAACCTACCAGGTCACCGATGAAAATGACAAGGAAGTAGCCCTTTTTTATGCAGATTTTCATCCGAGACCGGGAAAGAGGGACGGCGCATGGATGACAGTTTACAAATCTCAGGAAATGAAAAAAGGTCAAAATTTGCGGCCTCACATTTCTATCGTTTGCAATTTCACCAAACCCACTAAAAAAACCCCCTCCCTGTTAAGCTTTAATGAGGTGACCACTTTATTTCACGAATTCGGACATGCCCTCCACGGGATGCTTGCAAATACGACCTATCCGAGTTTATCCGGCACCAGCGTTTACTGGGATTTCGTGGAATTGCCAAGCCAGGTTTTGGAAAATTGGTGTTACCAGCCGGAGGCACTTCAGTTATTTGCCAAACATTATAAAACCGGAGAGGTAATTCCCCAGGAATTAATAGATAAAATAAAAAAAGCGGCAAATTTTCTGGAGGGCATCTCCACTTTGAGGCAACTAAGTTTTGGCATGCTCGATATGGCTTGGCACGGAATTGACCCCAGGGGGATTAAGGATGTAAAAACCCTGGAAGACAAAGCCTTTGAACAGACAAAATTATATCCAGAGGTGCATGAAAACTGTATGAGCACTTCCTTTTCACATATATTCCAGGGAGGTTATTCTGCAGGGTACTACTCTTATAAATGGGCAGAGGTTTTGGATGCTGACACCTTTGAATACTTTATGGAGTACGGTGTTTTTAGCCGGGAAATCGCTCAAAAATTTAAGGAACATGTACTCTCCAAAGGAGGGACAGAACATCCGATGATTCTCTACAAGCGATTTCGGGGACAAGAACCAACACCGGATGCTTTGCTAAAAAGGGCCGGGCTTATTAAAAAGTAAAATTGCCTTGCCCTTGCAAAATTCAACAGACAATATCTTATCCAAAAAAAATGAATGTTTCAACTATTCTTTAGCTATTTTTGAATATATTATGTTAATCGCCTATGTCTACAAACAAAATCGACCCTACAAAATGGGTTGATAAATATTCAGATTACCTGTTCAACTATGCCATTGCAAGGGTAAATGACCGGGAACTGGCAAATGATATAATTTCGGAGACATTTTTAGCCGGTTTAAAATCCATGAAGAACTTTAAGGGGGAAGCCTCGGAGCGAACCTGGTTGATTTCCATCTTAAAAAGAAAAATAATCGATCAATATCGCAAAGCAAATTCTAACAAAGGCCGCTCTGAGGTTAAAATCAAATATAACGAAGGCTCAAATGAAGGAGATTGGCTGGAGGAACAAGCCCCGGACAGGTTTGACAAAACAGCTGAAGATATCATGGAAAATGAAGAATTAGGCCTTGCGATCCTGAATTGCATGGAAGGTTTAACAAAAAAACAGGCCAAAATATTCAAAATGAAAACAATAGAGGGTGTTGATACAGATACCATTTGTAATGAGTTCAATATTACTCCGTCTAATCTTTGGGTTATAATTCATAGAGCGAGGACCTCCCTTGCCCAATGTCTGAAAAAAAACTGGTTTCAAAATGAATAAGAAAAGATCGCTATTCCCGGATTGTACCGAAGCAGAGGCTTGCTGTGACAAAAAGCAATACGATGAAGCCTCCCTTTCGGAAAAAATTAAAATGTTATTACACCTGGCCATTTGCAAGCCTTGTCGCAGCTATGCATCCAACAACACAAAACTCACCAGATTGATCGAGAAATCCAATCTACAATCCTGCCCGGAGGAGAAGAAGAAGCTATGGCAGGAAATCATAAAAAAGGAAATCTCTAAGTAATTTGCATTAGAATCGTAAAACTCAACCACCAAAGTATAGGCACCCCTTCTACCCAAAAAGACGCATAATATTTGGTCTGCCGGGTGCTCGAAAAACTGATCAGCAATAGGAGTGGGATTGCCACAAAAATCAAACTGAGCCTATTTGCCACCGAACCCTGATCTTTAAAGAACTCGAGCAATACAAAAAGGCAAATTAAACAGAGACCTGCTGCCTTGGTTCCCCGCACGCCATATCTCTGGGGAATTGTTCCCAATTGAGGCAAATCAAAGGGCAAATCCCTTATCTCAAATGGCAGAATAAGTGCCAAAACAAGGAAAAACCGCTGTAGAAACATCACGGCCACATCCCAAGCCCAAAGATCGAGATGATCTGCCAGAGGCAAAAATACAGTAACCCCTGCCCAGACAAAGGCTATGACGAAAATTTTTAATCCGGATAAACCCCTGAGATTTGAATTATTCCCAAACAAAGGCAATGCATAGAAAAGGGTAAAGAGCCCCAAAATTCCAGATAGAAACAACACCCTTGAAGATTGGTAAAAGCTCAAAAAAACCAATCCTGCAAAGGCGATAAAAGATGAAATTTGGATTTGCCTGAGATTTTTAGCAAGGCTTAAATAGCTCAGTTTTGCAATTCCCGAATATTTCACAAAATTATACCCGCAGATGCTCGCAAAAAAAATAAAAAGAAGAAGCTTGTAATTCCTGGGCACCCCAAAATTCTGGATGCTAATATCCGAAAGGCAAACTACTGCCAATGCAACGTGAAAACTCGCGTTTATATAAAATTTAAATATATTTCTAAAACCTCGCATCCCCTTGGTCTGTTTTTTTGCGCGCCCCTTAAATGCCCCTTTAGAATCTCCAGATACCTCTGCCTTTAAATAGCAAAATTTAAGTTTAAAATATGTAATTTTGCAGCGCAAAACAAAACCATATTTTAATGAGAACAGATTCCTTTGCACATAGACATATTGGCCCTAAAGAAAGTGACCTTTCAGAAATGCTTTCAAGGGTGGGTGTCAATACTTTAGAACAACTAATTTACGAAACAATCCCAGATGATATCAGGTTAAAAAATCCATTGAACCTTCCCCCTGCCCTTAACGAACATGAATATACCGAGCATATAGGGGAGTTGGCAGCCAAAAATAAGGTTTTTAAAACTTATATTGGCCTGGGATACCACCAGGCTATAATGCCCGCGGTAATTCAGCGCAATATCCTGGAAAACCCGGGATGGTACACTGCCTACACCCCTTATCAGGCTGAAGTATCCCAGGGAAGGCTGGAAGCCTTGTTAAATTTCCAAACCATGGTGAGCGATCTCACCGGGATGGAAATTGCCAATTCCTCCCTTTTAGACGAATCCACCTCTGCCTCAGAAGCGATGGCACTTTTATTTGCCGTTAGGGAGCGCGATCAGAAAAAGAATGAAGTAAACAGGTTTTTTGTCTCAGAGGAAGTTTTACCACAAACCATTTCTTTGCTAAAAACCCGTGCAATTCCTTTGGGAATTGAACTTAGCATCGGGGATCACAACAAATTTGATTTTTCAAAAACATATTTTGGAGCCATAATCCAATATCCTGGAAAAACGGGGCAGGTTTTTAACTATGCCGATTTTGTCTCGAATTGCAAAGCCTCGGATATAAAAGTAGTGGCCGCTGCAGATCTGTTAAGTTTGGTGAAATTACAGGCCCCGGGCGAACTCGGAGTGGATGTAGTAGTTGGCACCACCCAACGCTTTGGGATTCCCCTTGGTTACGGAGGCCCACACGCAGCTTATTTTGCAACTAAAGAGGAGTACAAGCGCAGCCTTCCCGGAAGAATTATTGGGATAACCAAAGATTTGGATGGCAAGCGTGCCTTGCGGATGGCTTTGCAGACACGGGAACAACATATTAACCGCGACAAAGCAACTTCAAATATTTGCACCGCACAGGTATTACTCGCTGTGATGGCTGGAATGTACGCGGTGTATCACGGCCCTAAAGGCCTTCAGTATATTGCGGATACCGTGCACCGCTCCGCTTTGGGCCTTGCCAGGAAACTGGAAGAGTTAGGCTTTAAGCAACTGAATTCTTCTTATTTTGACACCTTAAGAATCGCTGCAAATGCTGCCGTTGTAAAAGAGCTGTCAGAAAAAAATAAGATCAATTTCTATTATCCCGATGCGAATACCGTGGTGATCGCATTGAATGAGGCCACCACCATCTTAGATTTAAATAAAATTACAGCACTCTTTGCTGAGATTGCCGGAAAAAAGACAGCTCCTATTGAAAATCTGGCAGATGCAACCGCGATTCCTGCAGAAATTAAAAGGAAAAAGGAATTTTTGACCCATAAGGTCTTTAATTCCTATCATTCCGAAACTGAAATGATGCGCTATATCAAGATGCTGGAGCGGAAAGATTTATCCCTTAACCACTCCATGATCGCATTGGGTTCCTGCACGATGAAGCTCAACGCGGCTTCGGAAATGCTCCCTCTGAGTAATCCGCAATGGGGCAACATGCACCCCTTTGTGCCTGTGGAACAAGCCGAGGGGTATCAAATTGTCTTAAAAGCTCTGGAGAAGCAGCTCACCGAAATCACAGGATTTGCAGGGACCTCCCTGCAGCCAAATTCCGGGGCACAGGGAGAATTCACCGGCCTGATGGTAATTCGCGCGTACCACGAATCAAGGGGAGAATCACACCGAAACATTTGTCTGATCCCCTCCTCCGCTCATGGTACAAATCCCGCATCGGCAGTCATGGCCGGGATGAAGGTGGTCGTGACCAAATCTACAAAAGAAGGAAATATAGATTTGGAAGATCTGCGGGAAAAAGCAATCAAACACAAGGACAATTTGGCTGCCCTTATGGTTACCTATCCTTCTACTCACGGGGTATTTGAATCTGCTATCCGGGAAATTACCCAGCTGATTCACCAAAACGGGGGACAGGTATATATGGACGGAGCCAATATGAATGCACAGGTTGGCCTGACCAATCCCGGGACAATCGGCGCCGATGTATGCCATCTTAACCTGCACAAAACCTTCGCAATTCCTCACGGTGGGGGTGGTCCGGGAGTAGGACCTATATGTGTCGCAAAACAATTGCTTCCCTTTCTCCCCGGAAACCCTGTTATTAAAACAGGAGGAGAAAAAGCCATTACCGCGGTTTCATCTGCCCCATGGGGTTCTGCCTTGGTTTGTATCATATCTTATGGCTATATTGCCATGCTCGGTGTCAAGGGTTTACAAAAAGCAACCGAATATGCAATTTTAAACGCCAACTATATAAAGGCACGCTTAAAAAACGATTATCAAACCTTGTTTTCCGGAGAACGCGGAAGGGCTGCACACGAAATTATTATAGATTGCCGCCCCTTTAAGAGCAATGGAATCGAGGTAGGAGATATCGCAAAGCGCCTGATGGATTACGGTTTTCATGCTCCCACGGTATCCTTCCCGGTGGGAGGCACCTTAATGATCGAGCCAACCGAAAGTGAAAGCAAGGCTGAACTCGACCGGTTTTGCGACGCCTTGATCTCTATTCGCAAGGAAATTGATGAATCTTCCCCCAATGACCAGGATAATTTACTTAAAAACGCTCCGCATACCCTCGCGATGCTTACCGCGGATTCCTGGGAATTCAAATACACCCGCGAAGCGGCTGCATTTCCATTGGATTTTGTAGCGGACAATAAATTTTGGCCTAGCGTAAGAAGGACAGATGATGCTTTTGGGGATCGAAATTTAATCTGCACCTGCAATCCTATCGAGGAATACCTGGAGGCTTAACACTAATAAATTTGCCAAAGGCAGGCTTCCCAGACTGCCTTTGGATTATTAATAAGATATGAAAGAATAAATGCGATTTTGATATAAAAATATTTTAAAAACAACAATATCGCTAATTGACTGAAATAATTCAGTTCCTTGCACAATACTTAAATTGCTTTTATTAATTTAGTTAAAATTTTCAAAAAAAAATACCTCGTTAAAATGGGCATAAAAATCACAGGTGTAGGAAGTTATATTCCTAATTTAAAAAGAAAGAATTCCGACTTTTTGAAGCAGGAATTCCTAAATACAGATGGCTCAGGGTTTCCCCAGGCCAACGAGCTTACTATTGAAAAATTTAAGGCGATCACCGGAATTGAGGAACGCAGATATCTGGAAGAGGATTTAGACACCTCGGATATGGCGACCGTTGCAGCACAGAAGGCAATTGAAAACGCTGGAATAGATCCGGAAACCCTGGATTATATAATTGTTGCCCATAACTACGGAGACATCAAGCATGGCAGTATTCAAAGTGACACGGTACCCAGCCTGGCTACCCGGGTAAAACACAATCTGCGCATAAAAAACCCAAAGTGTGTGGGCTATGACGTTCTTTTTGGCTGTCCGGGCTGGATAGAAGCCGTGATACAGGCACAGGCATTTATGAAATGTGGAATGGCAGAAAAGTGCCTTGTTATTGGTGCCGAAGCGCTTTCAAGAGTAATAGATATCTATGACCGGGATTCCATGATATTTTCTGATGGGGCAGGAGCTGCAGTTCTTGAGGTTTCAGCGCTGCAAGGCGGGATTTTATCCCATGAATCGGCGACCTACGCGTATCAGGAGGCTCATCATATCTATTTTGGAAAATCAAACCGCCTCGAGGACAATGATACTGTCCGATATATTAAGATGAACGGTCGCAAATTATATGAATCGGCAATTACTCATGTTCCAAATGCAATGAAATCATGTCTTGAGAAAAGCGGAAAAAACATAGATGAGATTAAAAAGATTTTTATCCATCAGGCCAACGAAAAAATGGACGATGCCATAGTATCGCGTTTCTACAAATTACACAATAAACCGGTTCCCCAAAATATTATGCCCATGAGCATTCAAAAACTGGGAAACAACTCTGTGGCAACGGTCCCTACCTTATTGGATCTTGTGATAAGAGGCGAGATTAAAGGCCAGGAATTGAATCAAGGTGATATCATAATGATGGCAAGCGTAGGCGCGGGAATGAATATTAATTCCCTGGTGTACCAATATTAATATGTACGAGAATAGCTTCCCAAACAAGAGGTATAGAAAAACATTGGAATTTTTAGAAGAAGTGGCCCCCTCCCCCGCCAAAATATTGGATTTGGGGGTGGAAAATCCTTTTTCCAAAATTATGGAACAACATAGCTACCAGGTTAAAAATACCGGAGGAGAGGACCTTGACCTGAATACCGCTGCTGTTAAAACCGATGAATTTGAGATAGTGACGGCCTTTGAGATTTTTGAACACCTGGTTGCCCCCTATAATGTACTGAAAGACATACAGGCTCAGAAACTGGTCGCTACCGTGCCGCTAAGATTGTGGTTCAGCGATTCCTACAGGAGTAAAACCGATATGAGAGACCGACATTTTCACGAATTTGAGGACTGGCAATTTGATTGGTTGCTGGAAAAAGCAGGTTGGCACATTAAGAAAACGAGAAAATGGACAAATCCAATCCATAAAATTGGATTCCGCCCCTTGCTGCGAAGCATGACCCCGAGGTATTACGCTGTTTATGCCGAAAGGTAGTTTGCATAAAAAGAAAGCTCCCACGGTATTTCCCGCATAAATAAAACATGGCCTCTCAAAGGGCCCCATTGCAACTGCAAAGCTGCACCATGCCCTCTCTTTCCAGGGGTATTTAATTACAACGGCATATTATTGTAATTTAGCAACAATATTGAACCTCATCCCTTGAAAATCTACATTGTCATTCCCGCACATAACGAAGCCGAATTTATTGGGAGCACCCTCCAATCTCTGGTGGAACAATCTTTTCTTCCCTCAAAGGTAGTAGTTGCAGATGACCAGTCTTCAGATACTACAGCGGAAATAGTTTCCGGATTCGTTCAAAAACATCCATGGATCTCCCTGGTAAGGCATTCCTCCTCGGAAGAGCATTTACCCGGGGGCAAGGTTATTGTCGCCTTTAATAAAGGCTACCGGACCCTGGGGGAAGACTACGATATCATCTGTAAATTCGACGCTGATCTCATTTTCCCGCAGGATTATTTAAAAAGCATCGCTCAACATTTTAAGGCGGATCCAAAGGTGGGAATGGCCGGGGGGTTTTGCTCGGTATTAAAGGACGGGAAATGGATCCTGGAGAATCTCACCGATACGGATCACCTGCGTGGCGCCCTAAAAGCCTACAGGAAAGCATGTTTTCTTGCAATTGGAAAACTAAAACCGGCTATGGGGTGGGATACTGCCGATGAACTGTTGGCTCAGTTCCACGGCTGGTCGGTCAAGACCGACCCCGAATTGCTTGTGAGGCACTTAAAACCTACCGGGGCCACCTACAACCCTTCTGCCAGGTACCGGCAGGGGGAGGCTTTCTACCGGTTGGGCTACGGTTTTGTTATTACCTGCATCGCCTCGGCCAAACTGGCTTATTTAAAAAAGGACCTCTGCTTATTTAAGGATTTCCTGCGGGGGTATTTCAAGGCTAAAAAAGAAAAGCAGCCTTTTCTTGTATCAAAACAAGAAGGCCGCTTTATTAGAAAACTGCGATGGGATAACATACGCAAAAAAATATTGGGCCCTTAGTTGTCCAACATTTCAGAGAGCGGTATCCCGGAGCTTGCACTGGGAAATGAAATCCCTAAGATATTCGAGATTGTGGGGGCAATATCAATAATTTCAGACCTTTTAGAGGTAGTACCCTGCCGAATTCCCTTCCCAAAGAAAATAAGCGGCGCATGGGTATCATAGGAAAATCCACTGCCATGGGTGGAACCTGTTTTAGAATAGGTAATAATGCCCGGTTTTAATACGAATATCACATCCCCGCTGCGTCTTTGATTGAAGCCTTTTTGAATTAAACCGGAAATGCCCGAGCTAAACTCATTTGCCTGCAGTTGAGCTCTTGTAAAAACCCTGTTTATCTGTGGTTTCTGAAGCACATAATGTGCAATGGCAGCCTCCACCGCAGGAGCCTCTATTTTCTGCTTTGCAAGGTTTTCATAATTTAAGAATACCTGGTAATTTGAAACATTTTCAATCAAATCCCTAGATCCAAAGCCTTCCTCCACAAAATCCTTTAAATCCTCTTCAAAGGCCTTGTCCTCAAAATAACCTGCCGGAATTTTAACCGATTGAAGGTATGATGGCACATCTATCCCCCCGTGATCTGAGGTTAAAAAGAGCGTATAGTTCCCTTCTCCTACTTTCTCGTCCAGGGCCTTTAGCAATCTGGCCAGATCCTTATCCAATCGCATATATGCATCCTGAACTTCCTTGGAATTAACTCCGAAATTATGCCCAATGTAATCGGTACTGGAAAAACTTACTGTAAGGAAATCGGTGAATTCATCGGTTCCAAGGTTTTCCCCCTCCAGCGCTGCAATTGCAAAATCGGCTGTAATTGAGTTCCCGAAGGGGGTATATTTCAGCAGGTCAAATTGCCCGTTCTCAGGAGCGAGTTCAGCTAAATTATAAGGAAAAGTTGTCCTCCCGCTAAACCCGGCTTCAAAATTGTTCTGGTCAGATCCGCTTTCAGAATAGGTTTCAATATTCGCCAGGGGATTCCACTCTTTGAGATATGAAGTAGCTTTCCCGGATGTATTAAACTGCACCACCCAGCCGGGCAATTTATCCATATAATAGGTGCTGCTAATCCATTTCCCCTGATCCATTCCCTCAAACCAATATGCAGCGTTCGCGGTGTGTCCCGCAGGTAAAATTGCGCTTCTGTCCTTTAATCCAATTCCTATGGTTTTTCCCCGCATCTGGGTAAACAACCTGTTTTCATCCCCAATTGTAGTTGAGATCATCCGATGTGGGGACATTTTACCGGCGGAAGAATTAGTTCCTACAGATTGCACATTTTCATCCCCGGTACAGTAGACTTCGCTTTTTTCGAATTTATTATACCATCCATTTCCAATAATTCCGTGGTTTTGCGGAGTAGTGCCTGTATAAACTGAGGTGTGACCAGGAGCAGTATAGGTAGGTATGTAATTAAAATGATTGTTTTTAAAGTTAAAACCATCCCGTACCAGGCGCTTAAAACCATCATTTTCATATTTATCCCAAAAACGGGTGAGGTAATCAAAGCGCATTTGATCTACCACGACCCCAACCACCAGTTTTGGTTTATCAGGATTAACCAGACCTGTTTGGGTCTTTTGAGCAGAAATTGAATTGATTGTAACAGATAGAAGAAACAGTAGAATAAAATTTTTCATAGGGAATAAATCAGGAATAATTTTTTTCAAAAATACTAAAGGATTAGGTTTTAAAGATTAATTGAACGTTAAATAGTTTTCAGGATTAATTTACTATTTTAGCTTTGCAAAAATTCCTTGATGAGCTATCTGAAATCTATTGGTGAATATTTTTTAATGTTGAAAGGCATATTTGGCCGAATGACCAAAGGCATCATCTTAAAATCCCTTATTTTTAAGGAAATCGAGGTACTAATAATAGGTTCTTTGGGGATTGTTTCCTTTATATCCTTCTTTATTGGAGGGGTCGTGGCAATTCAAACCGCACTGAATCTAAACAATCCGCTGGTCCCAAAAACCCTGATCGCTTTTGCTGCCCGCCAGTCGATCATTCTGGAATTTGCCCCTACCTTCATCTCGATTATCATGGCGGGAAAAGTTGGTTCGTTTATTACCTCCAGCCTTGGATCCATGAGGGTCACAGAACAAATTGACGCCCTGGAAATCATGGGGGTCAATTCCCTGAACTATTTGATATTCCCAAAAATTATTGCGATGCTAACCTATCCATTTGTTATTGCCATATCCATGTTCCTCGGAATTTTAGGCGCCTATGCCGCCGGGGTATGGGGCGGATTTGTAGGATCTGATGTATTTATTGAAGGCTTGCAGAGTGACTTTAACGGGTTTCACCTGACCTATGCATTTATTAAAACCTTCTTATTTGCGATGATCCTGGCAACCATTCCGGCATATCATGGGTATTATATGAAAGGTGGAGCTCTTGAGGTAGGTAAGGCGAGTACCACCGCCTTTGTATGGACCAGTGTAGTTCTTATAATCACCAATTACGTTGTAACCCAAATCTTACTCAGCTAATGATAGAAGTTAAAAATATACACAAAAAATTTGGAAACGAAGAAGTTTTAAGAGGAATTGACTTTGTTTTTGAAACAGGAAAAACAAATCTTATCATTGGGGAATCGGGTTCAGGCAAGAGTGTTTTGCTCAAATCTATGTTAGGTCTTTTTACTCCGGAGGAAGGCACCATTGAATATGACGGAAAGGCGTACTCCACTTTTTCGGAGGAAGAAAAGCGTGAACTCCGGAAGAAAATCGGAATGCTTTTTCAGGGAGGAGCCCTGTTTGATTCTATGACCGTAGAGGAAAATGTGATGTTTCCCATGAGAATGTTCACCAAGAGCAGAAAAAGGGATTTAGTAAAGCGGGTACATGAGGTTTTAGAACGGGTTAATTTGGTAGGAAGCGAAAATAAATTTCCCGGAGAAATAAGCGGTGGAATGCAAAAAAGGGTTGCTATAGCCCGGGCTATTGTCAATAAACCGAAATATTTATTTTGTGACGAGCCAAATTCGGGCTTGGATCCTAACACAGCCACCGTGATTGACAATTTAATTATGGAGTTGACAAAAGAATACAATATTACCACGGTAGTTATAACCCACGATATGAACTCCGTTATGGAAATTGGAGAAAATATTGCGTTTTTAAAGGATGGTGTTTTGGCCTGGAAAGGTGATAAAACCCAAATTTTTAAAACCGATGACAAAACTGTAACCGATTTTGTTTATTCCTCCAACCTGTTCAAAAAAGTGAGAAAAGCGCAACTGCAGGGACATTAATCAGTTGATGGATTTTACGGCCAAGGTATCCAGCTTTAATCTCAAGGTCAACCAGTTTTGAATTTTTTTGGTTTCAGCCTTTTTTATCTCATTGACAAGCTTGTTTTTCCAGGTAATGTTAAAAGTGGGAATGGTATCAATTTTCGAAAAATTGGTGGAGATCGTATTGGCAAAACTAAGGGTTTCCACGTTTTCGTAATTCACCTTTACCTCCTGACTGATTTCCTGGAAGGAAAAATCCCCGAGTTTATATTTCAAAAGTTCGTTTTCCAGCAAGGAGATGCGTGCATCCTTATTC
>JBGSWA010000139.1:0-3491 GCA_041752645.1 Gillisia sp.
AGAAAATTGATAAGCAGATTACTCATGCCGATCCGGCTTAATCTAACTTGGTTGCTTAAAGAAATAGCAATTTTACCATTCGATTCTATTGGCTTTATTGGTGGAAAATCGACAGCAAACTCCTTATACAGTGTATCTAGATAATCTGTTGAAACCTGTTGAATGTCTTGAAGAAAATCCCATTGCTTAGGAACTGTTTCAAAAGTTTCCGGGTTGATAAAACAACTATTTCCCCTTTCTAAGTTTGGTTTAAAAAGAGGCAATGCAATCAAATTTCCAAAGCCTTTTCCAGAAAGGAAATCCTGATTTGGTAATAGCCGGTCGAAACTTGAACTTTTGTCGAATACAGAAAAGGCTCCGGACTGTTCTAAAATCGAAATGAATATTTTGCGACTTCGGACAGCAGGGTAAGGTTTATGGAAAAATATCCAAAGGTGTCCGCCATTTCCCGAGCGTGAACGCTCCAAATAAGCAGGAATCCCTTTTTCCTGACAAGCTTTCAGGAAGGCAATCGCTTCTTTTTCCCAATTTTCCTTATCAAAATCTGCAACAATAAAATTCGAAGTATTATCATGTAGTAAGGGGTAAATACCAATATGATGTTCTCCGTTTAAGTGCTTTGAAATTTCGTGGTCAGTAAGTTTTAAATGGGTTTTGTCTTTATAATTCTGAAAAGTTCCACCTTTCATTTTATGTGCCCGAAATTGGTAAGGATCATAAAAGTATGCGGGCATATATCCATTCTTTTTTCCTTTTTCCCAACGCACGGCAAAAACATCTTCACGCCCTTTGAAAAGAGATTTGAATATTTGTATTCGAGATGTGGTAATTTCATTCATTATGAGCTAATTTTATTTTTTGTAGGATTGTCTGACTTCTCCATGGGTGCACCCATTTTCGCACTCACCGAATTCGGTCCCTTTAACAAACATTTAAGAAGGATAAAGTGATTTATTAGGTTTATTCCAAATAATCATATAAACTTAAAACATATAAAATTCTACACCACAAGTAACTTTTTTTTTACCTGACGATGATCTCAAAGATTTAAATGATACCGAGTACTTTTTCTCTCGCCAGTTTTTCTCAAAGCTCCTAAATCAACCAATTTTTTCAAATCTCTGGTAGCGGTTGAAGCTGTTGTCCCCGTTATCTTGATATAATTATCTGCACTTAAGCCTCCTTTGAATCCTTCTATTCCTTCCCGAAAAATTCGATGCACCACTTTCTTTTGGCGCTCATTGAATTTTTTATCAAATTCCTGAAAATACTTCGTTTTACCTATTAGAAAATCAATCATTCTTTGTGTATAATCTTGAGCCTGAAGTATCGTTTCAGAAAAATACTCTAACCATCCAGTAATATCAATTACCTTACTATTGAGTTGCAAAGATCTGTAATAAAACTTCTTATTATTTTCTATAACATGTGAAAGCGCAATCAAAGTAGGACGCTCCAAATATTGGGACAAAACTTTCTGCGATAACGCACGGCCAATTCTTCCATTTCCATCTTCAAAAGGATGGATACTTTCAAAATACAAGTGTGCAATACCAGCCTTAACCACTGGGCAGGGGTCTTCACTGCCTATATCATTAAACCATAAAATATACTTATCCATTTCTTTTTTTACTGCAATAGATGGAGGAGCTTCAAAATGAACTATCGCACGCCCCATCGACCCTGAGACTATTTGCATGGGGTCTGGATGCGTTCTATAACCACCTATATTCTCAAGATCCCGGCGACCATTCATCAACATTTCGTGCCAAAGAAATAATTGCTGATGTGTTAAAGGGGATGAATAATTCTTGTATAGATCAATCATCATTTCTGAAACTCCGTGTTCTGCAGGTGACACTCTACTTTTATCGGGCTGAAGTCCAAAATGTTTACGAATTGAGGATTGCAATGAATTCCTATCCAGGATCTCACCTTCAATTTTAGATGTCTGAAACGCTTCATCACTAAGCAGCATTACTTTTAACTCATCTTGATTCTCATTACTAATATGCCTCATACTACCATACAACATCCCCGCTTTTTGTAAAAATGCTTTTTCATAGGGAAGCAAAACTTCCGATTTGAATTCAAAATCAGGCCAGTTTTTAAGTTGCCAGTTCCACGACATGAGCTATTAATTAAAATTTATAGCTCAATATAAAGCATTTACATGAGCTATAAAAATTAATTTTTTAGCTCATAAAGATTTATTGAACCACCCCTCCTTTCAATTTACTCTTTAACTGTGGTAATATTCCGGCCCCTCTTCCAAGACACATAGCGCCTAATTGTCCAAATTTTTTTATTTGTTTTCGCCGTTTTCAAGCAATGCAGTAATCTGTTCTTCGGTCAAGGTGTTACCTTCAATTTTTAAAGAGGAATGGATTGTTTTAATTCTATTTTCCTTTCTTAATTTGGGAGAAGGTTTATTGAGATAATTTGCGTTAATAGCTCCAGCTTTCTCTGAGATTGAAATTATCAATTTTAAAATTTTCGGTGATATATCGTAAGATGGT
Organism: Gillisia sp.; assembly: GCA_041752645.1. Classification (GTDB taxonomy): domain Bacteria; phylum Bacteroidota; class Bacteroidia; order Flavobacteriales; family Flavobacteriaceae; genus Gillisia. Next base: position 2,520 of record JBGSWA010000139.1, read on the forward strand.
CTCATTTGAGACTATCATTTGATCTGATCAAAGGTAATATCATTAGATAATTATTTCAAGGAAATATGTTAATTTTCCGGCACGACAGATAAGCTTAAGGCAAGTGGCCTGGAGTAGTGATGCGAATTTGTAGGTTTAGTTCTATTTAAAGGGTCCCTATTGCACTTTTCACTCAACTGCCCGCTATTTGCGATTAAAGACAACAATAGGTTTCCAACTCCTTGTCCTTGACTAAAATATTTGCTAAGTCCACAACAATTGTTCTTGATCCGTAATATTCCCTTAATCCACATATAACTCCTAAATACTAACCTTCCGAACATTTTAAGCTTTATCTCCTATTTAAGTGATGGAGGAACAATATCATCCTTTTTCAATCTTTGATTCTTTAGAAAAAAGAATTGTTCAGGAATTTCCAACTTTTCAGTACTCTCCCCGAATCCTGGGGGCGCAGTTGCTGGAGCAATTCGAATAAGGGGAAGAATTGAAGGAAAAGATTAAAGCCAATTTTGAGAATTCTGTAAATGTTCCTTATATTTTTATGTTCACAATTTGTGAACACAGCAGGAAAATGAACAAAAAATAATAAAGAGCATCACCAAATATTACCCCACACAGCATCTAAAAGAGATTTTAGAGCAACAAGCTCTGGAGGTTTCTTTTAAGAAAATTCCTGCCGGGGCCGGCCAGTTAGATGCGGTAATCAAGCTGAATGACCAGGTAATTTATCTGGAAACCAAACGGGGAATAACCCCGGTTAATCTTTCAAAGATCCTTGAGGAGACAACAAACAGATTTAAGAATAATACAATCCTGCTTGTTGGAGAGTACATCACGCCTAAAGCAAAAGAGTTGCTAAGGGAAAAAAAGGTTAATTACCTGGACAGTGCAGGTAATATTTATTTAAAACTCAGCACACTTCTTATTCATATTGAAGGGAAGTCTGCACCAACTGTTCCCGGAAAATATAAA
>JBGSWA010000140.1:0-35355 GCA_041752645.1 Gillisia sp.
CTTTGAAATTCTAAATCCTTCTTTAGTTTCTCGGAGTCGTATAACAACTTTATGAAATTAATGCCCCACGGTTGTTTGGGATATAATTGATTAAGGTAGTTTAAGATACGCTGCAAATGCGGCAGACAAGTTTGGTGGCCTTTGGAGGGGGTTTTTATCTGAGCCCTCCACCCATCGTGGCGCAAAGTGCTTTTTAGAAATCCATTCGGGAATTCCCTGTCAATGGTCTCGCTCCCCCTATTATTGGAATGGGCTATATAGGTAAACAAGGGAGTTTGACTACTTAAAGTTAAGAAAAAAAACTCATCGGTGTTTGCGTGTGCTAAATCATGGGTATTTCATAAGTAATATCCCGGTGCTCTACCCAAAGTCAATCCCCTAAAAGTAATTTCCCAATATTTCTGTTTGAGAAAAGGGATGCTACAGCTTTCTAAGAGATTTCTGCTTTTCTTCAAAATCTTAACCGAAAAATGCATCCTTACATAAAAGGCGAGATTCTATCTCTATATGGAGAGGATCTTTAGGCACCACTCCCGCTAACTCAGGTAACACTACTGCCTTAAATATTTTGCAATGGCAAGGCCTTAAAGATTTGAATAGTATCATTTAAAACCGCGATAGGGGCATTTTGAGCTTCAAATTAGTTGGAATTGCAATTTTTGATGGGAGACTCCGTGTGCATTTGTCCTTTGTCCTCAAAAAGAAATAAAACATAGAGAGGCATTTTAAGAATCCAATGTAAATGGATCTCCTAGATTCAGAGTTCGGATTTCTAAATTGAGGTAACAAAAATGTTGAATCTTAAACTAATTCTTGTCTTAAACTAATTCTTGAACCTTCCCTCAGATAAATAAAAAAGTCTCCCCTGTTTTAACCTTTCCTGCAAAACTGGCTATCGTATTTTCGTTCAGCTCTTTCAGAAACTGTTTTTTTAAAGGTTGAATGGAATAATGTACCGGACAGGGTTTTTCACCGCTGCACTTCTTTAAACCTAAAACACAATCCTCCAAATTATCAAGGCCGTCCAGGTGTTTAACAATTTCAATAAGCCTGAGATTTGAATTTTTTTCTGTCATATAAAATCCTCCTCCTGGACCTTTTGTGGAGGAGATAATATTTTTTCTGGACAAAATTTGCAACAATTTAGATAGAAATGGAGATGGAATATTAATAGCTTCTGCAACCTCCCTGGCGCTTATTTTAATTGTTTCATCCGTATGAACTGCTAAATACAGAACAGCATTTATTGCATATTTACTAGAATTTGAAAGCATATCCCCTATTTTTAGATTCCGAATTTAACACTAATTTCCCTTTTATTAACTAATTTCAAAGTTATAAAATATTTAAATACCTTTTTATCTTTTATTTAAAAACTTTTAGTAAATTTGTCCTTCATTTAATTCTGTACCTTTAAAAAAACAACAAATCATGAAATTAACAATTAAATTTTTTGCGATTTTAACCCTTCTAATTGCATTTAGTTGTGGCGAAAAAGAAAAAAAAGAAAGTTATTCTTTAGACGGAGATGCCGTGGAAGAGACAAAAAAAGCTGAACCGGTCTCAAGTGTCAAAGCCTCGGAGCGAATAGATTTAACCAACAAAGGGATTGGACCGGTAACCTCGGTAACTTTGGCTGCGGAGGTAGACCAGAACCTTGCCGCACAGGGAAAAGCAGTGTATGATAAGATGTGTACCGCCTGTCATAAACCAGACAAGAATTATATCGGCCCGGCACCAAAAAACATTTTAGAGAGAAGAACCCCGGAATGGGTAATGAACATGATCCTTAACCCTGAGGTTATGATTGTAGAGGATCCTATGGCCAAAGACCTTCTTATAGAGTTCAACGGAGCACCAATGGCCAATCAAAATCTTACCGAAGAAGAGGCGAGATCGGTTTTGGAATATTTCAGAACATTATAAGAGAATAATAAAAAGATTAACACAATAATTAACTAAAATATGAGGCTCGTCATATTTTAGTTAATTATTTAACATTAATTTTACGACTGATCCAATTTAAAATCAAACTCTTATGAAATCTAACCACACCAGAATTGCACTAATTTTATTGGTCCCGCTACTGCTTCTTTTTGGATGTAAAAAGCAAAATCCATCTACGGATATAAGTACAGATACCTCTAAATCTACAGAAGTTTCCTCCCCGAGCTCCTCCAATAAAGGGCAGGCCTTTATTGAGGATGAAGGCGCAACGCCTAACGCCTTGCGTTTGGCTATTAATTCTCCAGATCACACTACTCTTGTAGAAGCAGTGAAGGCTGCCGGAGTGGAAAATTCCCTGGTTAATGTAGGTCCTTTAACGGTTTTTGCTCCCACCAATGCTGCCTTTGACAAGATTGACAAAGCGACACTTGAGGATTTGCTCAAACCTGAAAACAAATCAAAATTAGCTAATATCCTCCTGAACCATGTGGCTCCAAGCAATTATCCTGTGGAGACTTTACTTAAAAACGTCGAAAAAGGAAGAAAGCTGTATATGGCCTCCGGGCAATACCTGGAAGTTACCAAAGAGGGAGAAGATGTTTTTGTGGATGGCACCAAAATAATCGCATCCGTGAAAGTAAGTAACGGATGGGTTCACATAGTTGAAGACGTAATTTTACCCAAAAACCAATAGTTAAAAAACCAGTCAAATGAAGAAATTAAATAACATTTTATGCATGGTCATCCTCTCCGGGGTATTAGCGAGTTGTGGCGGTGACAAATCTGACAAAACATCCGGTGCGATGGCAGGTAACGCTGCGGAGCGGGTCTATGTAGCTCCGGGAGAATACGATGAATTTTACGCTTTTTTATCCGGAGGATTTAGCGGTCAACTTTCCGTTTACGGACTGCCATCGGGAAGGCTCTTTAAGGTGATTCCTGTATTTTCTCAAAACCCTGAAAATGGGTATGGGTACAATGAAGAAACCAAACCTATGCTAAATACTTCTTTCGGTTTTGTGCCTTGGGGAGATGCACACCATCCGGATATTTCACAAACCAATGGGGAACTCGACGGACGTTGGATATTCATTAATGAAAACAATACCCCCCGGATAGCACGAATTGATTTAACCACTTTTCATACCGCGGAGATCCTTGAAATTCCAAACTCTGCCGGAAACCACAGTTCTTCTTATGTTACTGAAAATTCCGAATATGTGGTAGCAGGGACCCGATTTTCAGTTCCTTCCCCACAAAAAGATATGCCAATAGATGAGATGAAAGGTACTTTTAAGGGACCTCTTACCTTTATATCCATAGATCAGGAATCTGGTAATATGGAAATTGCATTTCAAATTATCATGCCTGGTTTTAATTACGACCTGTCTCATCCTGGCCGAAATAAATCTCATGGGTGGTTCTTTTTCACCACCTACAATACAGAAGAAGCTAATTCCTTACTGGAGGTAAATGCATCCCAAAATGACAAGGATTTTATTGCAGCCGTAAACTGGAAAAAAATTGAAGAGTATGTAAAAAACGGGGGGGGAGAAAAAATGTCTGTTAATTATGCACATAACAAGTATGATGAAAGCACCCATACTGCATCCTCCACGATGCTAAATGAAATAATCACCGTAAACCCATTAGATGTTCCCGGAGCTGTGTATTATTTACCAACCCCGAAATCTCCTCACGGATGTGATGTAGATCCATCAGGTGAGTACATCGTAGGTAGTGGAAAACTCTCCACAGATCTTACCGTCCACTCCTTCTCAAAAATGATCAAAGCCATAGAAGAAAAAGATTTTGCAGGAGAAGCCTATGGAATTCCAATTTTAAAATACGAATCTATTCATGCAGGTACTGTAAAACAAGCAGGATTAGGACCACTACACACCGAATTTGACGGACAAGGAAATGCATATACTTCCTATTTCATCTCCTCAGAGATTGTGAAATGGAAATTAGGCACCTGGGAAGTTATTGACAGGGCACCTGTATTTTATTCTATAGGACACCTGATGATCCCTGGAGGAAATTCAAGAAAACCTTTTGGTAAATATATGGTAGCCTTGAACAAAATTACAAAAGACCGCTATTTACCAACCGGTCCCGAGGTGACCCAAGCTGCGCAATTATTTGATATCACAGGAGAAAAGATGGAACTTTTGTTAGATTTCCCAGTAATCGGGGAACCTCACTATGCTGCAGGGATACCCGCGGAGATCATAATGAAAAATTCAAAAAAGATATATCCGCTTGCTGAAAATGAACACCCGGCAGCCACGCATTCAGAACAAGAAACAAAAGTGGTACGCGAGGGAAATGAGGTGCATATTTATATGACTATGATCCGCAGCCATTTTGCTCCGGATAATATTGATGGGGTCAAGATTGGCGATAAAGTATTCTTTCACGTCACCAATTTGGAACAGGATTATGATGTCCCCCACGGTTTTTCAATGATTGGCGCCAATACCGCAGAACTTTTAATTATGCCCGGAGAAACAAGAACCTCAATCTGGGAACCTAAAAGAGAAGGCATCTGGCCATTCTATTGTACCGATTTCTGTTCTGCACTGCACCAGGAAATGCAAGGTTATGTAAGGGTTTCTGCAAAAGGTAGTAGTACCCCCTTAAAATGGTCATTGGATTAAATCTAAGTTTAATTGGTTGTTATATTTAAGGTTTAATCAGTAAAAGCGAGTAGTTTCATTTTTAGCTACTCGCTTTTTTTATCTAAACAAACAAATAATATTATGAAAAAATCTGGATTATTAATGATTATTGGGTCCTTACTTTTATTAGGATTATTTTTCTATCCCCTTTGGAATATTCAATTAGGGGCACCTCAATATCCCGACCCCCTGGGAATGGATATTTTTATTACCGGAATTCAAGGGGAAGCTGAGTATGATATTCAAAATATTGATGGGGTAAACCATTATATAGGCATGAAAAAAATTCCCAAACCGGCAGCCATGTGGGAATTTGCCACATTCCCCGTTGTAATAATAGGAATGGTCGCCCTGGGAGTGATCATTGGGTTTTTGGGATTTTTTGGTAAAATTAGCCACAACTGGTTTTTAGGCTGGTTCTTATTGATGATGGTTTTAGGCCTTCTTGGAATGTACGATTTCAATAGCTGGTTGTTGGATTATGGCACCGATTTGGATCCGAATGCTATTTTACAAATGACCGATGCTGATGGCAATCCCTTAAGTTACAAACCCCCGATGCTCGGTACCGCAAAAATTCTTAATTTTACGGCGAGCTCTTACCCCAGACTGGGTGCATATTCTATGTTTGCAGGTATGGTCCTAACCTTTATTGCCTATTTTGTAGGCAAAAGTGAATCACATTCAAAAACTAAAAAGGTATAAAATGCGAACCTTTAGCCACCTCTTATTACTCCTAATGGGAATTTTAACTACCGCTTGTAGTGTCACACCCGAACCCATTAATTACGGGACTGATTCCTGCTCTTACTGCAATATGACCATTGTGGATAAAACCCACGCCGCGCAAGTAGTCACTAAAAAAGGAAAACAATTCAAGTATGATGCAATAGAGTGCATGGTGAACGATATGTTGGAAAAAAACAACGAACCTGAGTTGGCGATTACACAAGTAGCAGATTACTCCAAACCGGGAGAGATGATAAAGCCAGAAGGAGCCTATTTTTTTATAAGTGAATCCATTAAAAGTCCAATGGGCGCAAATCTATCTGCCGCTGGCACCAAAGAAACAGCTGAAAAAATTATCTCCGAACAGGGAGGTATCTTGATAAGTTGGGAGGAGCTAAAAGAAAAATTTACTGAAAGTGACTAATAATATTAGCAATAACTAAATTTAGTAAAACCGGATTTAATGTTAAAAAAGATAATTTTTTTCCTCTTCCTTCTTCATTTTTCCAATGGAAATTCGCAGGTACTTGAGGTTTGTAAATCTTGTGAGATAAAAACCATTAAAGCCGCGGTTGACAAAGCAGCAAATGGGGATACCATTGTAGTAAAAAATGGTATCTATAAGGAACACAATATTTCCATCCTCAATAAGTCCATAAGAATTCTTGGGGAAGGAAATCCGGTTATAGACGGGGAGATGAAAGGGACTATCTTCAGTGTCCAGGCAACTAATTTTTCTATTGAGGGTTTTAACATTATCAATGTTGGCAGCAGTTACATAGAGGAATTTGCCGCGATCTTAATTGCATACAGCACCGATTTTGAAATAAAAGACAATGTCCTGGAGAATGTGTTTTTTGGAATCCTTATTGAAAAATCCTCCCACGGGAGAATCCTGCATAATAATATTTCCAGTGATGCCAAGTCAGAAGCTAATTCGGGAAATGGGATTCACCTATGGGATTCCGATAATATGACCATAGCCAATAACCATATCTCGAGGATGCGGGATGGGATCTATTTTGAATTTGTAACCCAGAGCAGCGTTTCTAAAAATATCAGCAGGGAAAACCTCCGGTATGGCCTGCATTTTATGTTTTCCAACAACGATGAATACCTGGAAAATACCTTTGCCAATAATGGGGCCGGGGTTGCGGTGATGTTTTCTAAATATATTAAGATGTATCGCAACTTGTTTAAAAAAAATTGGGGGTCCGCTTCTTATGGCCTGTTGCTGAAAGAAATAACCGATGCTGAATTACAGCATAATATTTTTGAAGACAATACCATAGGAATCAACGCCGACGGAACTACCAGAATGGAATATACCGAAAATACATTCATAAACAACGGCTATGCCATTAAGGTACTTGGCGCCTGTTACAACAACACATTTACAAGAAATAATTTCTTGTATAATTCTTTTGACCTCGCCTATTCCGGACATATCAACGAGAATAAATTTGACAACAATTACTGGAGTAGCTATACCGGGTATGATTTGGATAAAGATGGAATTGGCGATGTGCCCTATCGTCCCGTAAAACTCTTTTCCTATTTGGTCAATAGAACCCCTGGAGCCATTATCTTGTTGCGAAGCTTATTCATAGACATCATTGATTTTTCAGAAAAAGTTTCTCCCATTTTTACTCCCGCAGAGTTAGTTGATGAAAATCCGCAAATGAAAAAAATATTATGGTAAGTATAGAAAATTTACATAAGAAATTCGGTCGGAATATTGTACTCGATGGCCTTAATCTCACCATTAAAGACCATGGCATTGTTGCGGTATTGGGACCTAATGGTTCAGGGAAAACCACGTTGATCAAAAGTATATTAGGGATGGTGATCCCAAACTCAGGAACTATTAAACTGAATGGAAAATCGATAAAAAACAGTTGGACATACCGTAATGAAATCGATTATCTGCCACAAATAGCAAATTTCCCGAACAACCTAACGGTTAATGAGCTTATTAAAATGATCAAAGACATCAGGGCAAAAATAACCTCCGATGAAACCAGGCTCATTGAACTCTTTAAAATGGAGACTTTTTTAAACCAAAAACTTGGAAATCTCTCAGGAGGCATGAAACAAAAAGTGAACCTTTTACTCACCTTTATGTTCGATAGCCCACTGGTTATTCTGGATGAGCCAACATCCGGATTGGATCCTATCTCGCATATCCGGTTAAAAGAACTTATTAAGGCTGAAAAGGCGAAAGGAAAAACCATCCTTATCACCTCACACATCATGAATTTTGTGGAAGAAATAGCGGATGAAGTCGTTTTTCTGTTGGAGGGTAAAATTTATTTTCAGGGTACGATCCCTGAATTAAAAGCAAAAACCAATCAACCCGATTTTGAACACGCAATAGCGTCCATTTTATCCAATACTTACGCTTAAATTTATCCAATAGTTATGCTTAAAATTTTAAAATACAGTTTTTACGACCTGATGCGCAGCCGCTGGAGCTACGTGTATTTTCTCTTTTACCTTCTATTGGGGATTGTTTTATTATTTCTTAACAACGACCTTTCCAAGGCTGTAATAACTTTTATGAATGTAATTATTATGCTGGTACCCCTTATTGGGACCATCTTTGGGGTAATGTATTATTACGATTCAAAGGAATTTACCGAATTGCTCCTGGCACAACCTATAAAGAGGTCTCACATCTTTTTGGGACAGTATTTTGGCGTTGCCCTCTCCCTGGCACTGAGTTTAATTTTAGGCCTGGGATTGCCATTTGTATTTTACGGAATCTTCAAATCTGAGGCAATCTGGGATTTTGTGCTGCTCCTTGTCACCGGTGGCTTCCTGACTTTTATTTTTACTGCCCTGGCATTTAATATTGCCCTTGCAAATGAGAACAAGATAAAAGGTTTCGGATATGCAATTTTGTTGTGGCTGTTTATGGCTGTTATCTACGATGGAATCTTTCTTATGTCTTTGGTTGTGTTCTCTGACTATCCACTGGAGAAGTTTTCCCTGGTGGCAACTATGTTTAACCCCATCGATCTCTCCAGGGTTTTAATATTGTTGAAACTGGATATCTCCGCTTTACTTGGCTATACCGGGGCGGTGTTTCAAAAGTTTTTTGGTACCTCACAAGGCCTGATTATTTCGATCTTTGTCTTATCCCTTTGGGTAATCCTGTCAACCTTTAATATCTATAGAATATCCAGGAAAAAAGATTTTTAAAAAAATTAAAATTTTATTTTAACTCCTGATTTTCTCTTCCCCTATCCCAACAAAACCAATGTTAATTTATTGGCTTTCAACAGATCGCGATTTGAATATTTTGTCAACATTTTTTTGTTCATAAATACTTAAACAACTGATCTAAAGAATTTTATGTTATTTTACCTGTAAACTTTTTATTCTTTGGCGTATTTATTATTGTATAATTTTTTTTACATTTATACCATATAATAACCGACAACTTACTGATAAGGATTACAAAATGAAAACACCTACCACCCTACCCTCCGCAAAAACCTATTCCCAGGATGAAGCTTTTCAGGCCTCCAAAGCCTATTTTAAGGGCGATGAACTGGCTGCCCGCGTGTGGATAAACAAATACGCGCTAAAAGATTCCTTTGACAATCTCTATGAGCGAACCCCTGCGGATATGCACCGGAGAATTGCCGGGGAAATTGCCAGAATAGAGCATAACTATCCAAATCCTATGTCTGAAAAGGAGGTATTTAGCTTGTTGGAAAATTTTAAATACATCGTGCCACAAGGGAGCCCTATGGCCGGGATTGGGAATAAATATCAAATTGCCTCCCTCTCCAATTGTTTTGTAATTGGAAATAAGGGACTGAATGATTCCTATGGCAGTATCATGAAAATAGACCAGGAACAGGTCCAGCTTATGAAACGCCGCGGGGGGGTCGGTCATGATCTGTCCCATATACGTCCGAAAGGTTCTCCGGTCAAGAATTCTGCCTTGACCTCTACCGGGCTGGTGCCTTTTATGGAGCGCTATTCCAATTCTACCAGGGAAGTGGCCCAGGATGGAAGAAGAGGGGCGCTGATGCTATCGGTTTCGGTGAATCATCCTGACGCCGAAGATTTTATTGATGCCAAATTAGAACAGGGAAAGGTTACCGGGGCCAACATCTCCGTGAGAATGGATGATGCTTTTATGAAAGCGGTAAAAAATAATACGAGCTATACCCACAAATTCCCCATCCACAGTGAAAATCCGAAGTATACCAAGGAAATTCAAGCAAATAAATTGTGGGATAAGATTGTCCACAATGCATGGAAATCCGCAGAACCGGGAATTTTATTTTGGGATACCATAATCAGAGAATCAGTTCCGGATAGTTATGCCGATTTGGGATACAATACCGTATCGACAAATCCCTGCGGTGAAATTCCTCTTTGCCCCTATGATTCGTGCAGGTTGCTGGCCATCAATTTATTTTCTTATGTCGATGAGCCTTTTACCAAGAATGCCAGCTTTAATTTTGAATTGTTTAAAAAACATATTCCGGTGGCACAACGGATCATGGATGATATCATCGATCTGGAATTGGAAAAAATAGATGATATCCTGGCAAAAATAGATGCCGATCCGGAAGAGGAAGAAATTAAAAGCGTGGAGAGAAACCTATGGTTGAAAATTAAAACCAAGGCAGACGAAGGCAGGCGTACCGGAATTGGAATTACGGCTGAAGGAGATATGCTAGCGGCTTTAGGGATTGCCTATGCCGGGGAAGAAGGAGTGAAAATATCGGTAGAGGTGCATAAAACCCTTGCGATAGAAGCATATAGAGCCTCTGTTCAAATGGCAAAGGAAAGAGGTGCTTTCGCGTTTTATGATTCAGAACGAGAAAAAAACAATCCTTTTATCCTCCGACTAAAAGAAGCCGATGAAAAACTCTATTTCGAGATGCTGGAGCACGGGAGAAGAAACATTGCTTTATTGACCATTGCCCCTACCGGTACAACCAGTTTAATGACCCAAACTACCTCCGGAATTGAACCTGTTTTTTTACCGGTGTACAAAAGGAGGAGAAAAGTAAATCCCAACGATAAGGAAGCCAGGGTAGATTTTGTAGATGAAATCGGGGATTCCTGGGAAGAATATGTTGTTTTTCACCACCGATTCAAACAGTGGATGGAAGTTAATGGGTATGAAATTGACAAAGATTACAGCCAGAAAGATTTGGATAAACTGGTGAGAAAATCACCTTATTATAAATCAACTTCAAATGATATCAACTGGCTCAGCAAGGTTAAAATGCAGGGGGCGGTACAAAAATGGGTAGATCACTCCATAAGTGTTACGATCAATTTGCCAAACGATGCCACAGAAGAACTTGTAGGAAATCTCTATCTGGAAGCCTGGGAAGCAGGCTGCAAAGGAGTTACCGTTTACAGGGATGGTTCCCGATCAGGGGTCCTGATTTCAAATGAAGAAAAAAAGGAAGAGGAAACAGCAGCTATTTTTTCTACCAAACGTCCCCAGGTTTTAGAGGCCGATGTGGTGCGTTTTCAAAATAGCAAAGAGAAATGGATTGCTTTTATTGGCCTTATAGATGACAAACCTTACGAGATCTTCACCGGTTTTGTCGATGACGAGGATGGAATTTTAATACCGAGATGGGTCAACAAGGGATTGATCATTAAAAACAAAAATGAGGATGGCAGCTCCCGATATGATTTTCAATATAAAAATCAGAGAGGCTACAATACCACAATTGAAGGATTATCCCATAAATTCAATCCTGAATTCTGGAATTATGCCAAATTGATCTCAGGAACCTTAAGACATGGAATGCGGATTGATAAGGCAGTAGATCTTATTAACAGTCTGCAACTGGACAATGAATCCATAAACACCTGGAAAAACGGAGTCGCACGCGCCCTAAAACGCTATGTGGCCGATGGCACCGAGGCAAAAGGACAGAAATGTACCAATTGCAACTCCACCAACCTGATTTATCAGGAAGGGTGTTTGACCTGCAAGGATTGCGGCTCTTCCAAGTGCGGGTGATGAGAAGTGAGCTTCGGGATTTGAGAATATGGATAAAAGAGAGAGCCATTAGCTGCTTCATTCCTTTTCTACCCTAATCTTTTATGCAGGTTTGGTTCTTCCACTGCGCAGCTTTTTAGATCTTGTTTCTTTTTTACCTATTATTTATTAAAACATAAAAAAAAACCCTGCCAGGAATTAAAACCCTGGCAGGGTTTAATTTTTTTTGGAGATTTAGCCCTCCCCTGTTTGTCTTGGATATTTATTTACTTCCTCTTGAATCTTTAGATCCGCTTCCTGCTCTCCAATCCGGAAGCTTAACCCTACTCGACTATATACATCTCACTGGATGCCTTGATATAATCCTGCGGGTTAAAGGTAGATTCAAAACTGTTCCGTACCGAGATCAGCTTTGAATCCAACTGGGCAATCCGATCTTTCAACAGTTCGTCGTTTTTATATTTGTTGATGAGCAGTTTATATTTATCGAGATTTTCCATAATCCGGAAGGTAATTGTTCCAAAACGGATCTTTAAATTCTGCACGGACACCATCTGATTGTAATATTCCTGTTTCCAGTTTTCGGGATTTTTGTGCTTTTCTTCGGCGATTTTATCTTCGGCGATTTTAGAAATATCCAGGATGTATTGCGTACGTTTTTTTGCATCGGTTTCATCGGTGAAATATTTCTTAAAATCAGCCCGGTTGATTCCCAGGATCTTCACGATATTTTCCTCCATGGCATTGTGCTGGATCTCCTTTAATTCGTCTAAACTTTTCGTTATTGCATTCCATTCCGTTTCAATCAGGTCTTTATCGTGAGTGAATTGGGAAATCAGGGTAGTTAATTTAAACATTTTTAAACTTTTTTCCCTTAATTCCCTATCCCTGCGGCCCAGGGAATTGACAAATAACCCAATCCCATCGAACAGACTACCTGCAAACATCCCTGTAAAAGGAGTTCCCTCCGCCAAATTCCCGGTAACCTGCATAATATTGCTCAGGGCAGCTAATTTTGCCTCACTCCCCTTATTGTCTTCAATGTATTTTTCAAAGTTTTTAAACCAGGCGGTATAGCCTTCATAGTTCATGGGGTTGCTCACCTTGTCCAGGGTGGTGTAGAATTCCCGGGAACTGTTAAAGAGATTGAGCGGTTTTATTTCCCGTTCCATCGAAGCCAGGTTCAGCACTGCCGAACTGTAATTATATTTATACACACTAACCAAATTTTTATCCAGTTCCGATTGTTTTTCTTCCAGGATCTGTACCCGCTCCAACAATTTCTCTACCTTTTCTGAAGATGAATTGGTATTTTTAATGCTTTCATCCAAATAATTGATTTTGGAATCCATTTGTTTTATCCTGAAATCCAGATTTTCCCGCTGTAACAAACGCTCACGGTTGAGTTCAGAAAGCACTAGGGTAGTGACAGATTTATTATCCTCAGGTGCCTGGCCCAGTGTAGCCAAAGGCAATAAAGTAAGCAATATCAAAGTTCCAAAAATCGTTTTTTTCATCCTATTGATTTTAAACTGTAAGTAGATAACGCAATACAAGCTATCATATTTTATGCCGATTATCTTGAAAAAGGAAATCAAACCCTGCAGTTATACCAAAAACGAGGCATCGGGAGGACCTAATCCATAAGAACAGAAGAATTTGTCTTGCTGACAATTAAAATTTGAAAAGTGACTTGTTATTTTTTCCCACCCTTAAAAATATGGGGAATTTTACCACGCCATGCTCCCCAAAAGCATTTCTCAGCTCCCCTGAGATTGCCTCGACAGGATCATACCCTTGCTTTATCTGAAAATGCCTTACCCCCGACCAGGTTTTTAGATACCCAATAAGATGCCCAAAATCCCACACAAACTCCATCTCGAGCGCCGGGGTATTAATTTCCTCAAACGGAAACCCTATGCTGCGATATCCATCCTCGAGATACCGACGTTCAGGATCCCAATAATCCCCTAAAACCTCCCGATAAAAATGATTGATCAGCTCATTGGTTTGTTCATTGCTTTTAATAAGGCCATAACCAATAACAGCGATGACCCCACCAGGCTTTAAGCTGCGTTTTACTTCTTTATAAAATTGGCTGAAATCAAACCAGTGTATGGCCTGGGCCACGCTTATAAGATCAAAGGAGTTGTCAGGAAAATTCGTTTTCTCTGCGCTCTGAAGGGAATAATTGAGATTTGATACTTTTTCTGCCTGCTCCAGCTGCGCCTGGCTGATATCTGTAGCCTCCACCCTATTAAAAAATTTAGCCAGCTCCACTGCTACCTGCCCATTCCCGGTACCGCAATCCCAGGCGGCCTGCTTTTGCTCCAACAGGCTTTCCAGAAAACCGAATAATTCAGCCGGGTATTTTGGACGAAATTGAGCATAATCCGAGGAGTTTTTGGAGAAGTTGTCTTTCATTGTACTTATAATACATTGACTAAAGGGATTAGGCTCCGCTTATATTTTTTTCTGCTATCAGTTCTTAAAAAAATCCAGCACATAGGAAAGCATTTGATTTTCGGTTAATCTGTCACTGCTTTTCACAGCGATATCTTTTGTTTTAAATACTTTGTTTTCCGACAGGCGGTTGAAAAGTTCCTCCTTTGCGGTACCGGGTCCAAACAATACGATCTCCTGATAACTTTCCAATTTATCCTCAAGAATTTTGTAATATTCATCCAGCTTATTTTGTTTTGTGTGGTGCTTGCGCTTTTCGTTGTTGGAGCTTCGTCCTGAATTGGGTGAAAAACGGGTTGTATCGTTCCCCTCCCCTTCCTCTCTTATCATGCTTTGGTAAGGAGAATCAATGGTTTCAACAAAGAATGCACTTTCGGCTTTATAGCCGATAAAATGCGCCTGGGAATGGTTCACCCAAACCCCGATCTGGGTAGTTGTTTTGGTTTTCAAGATTATTGAGATTTTAATTTGTTAATGATTCCTTCCTGCTCTGCATTTAAAGTGATTATAGTGTGCCTTTCCTTGTATTGATTTTATGCTCATGCAACAGGCGTATTATTTTTTTCCTTGTTTTTTTGAATCCGAATAAAAGTTTCCAGGTAATAAAATTATGGAAGATCTATTTTTTTTCCTATGATTTTTATCAGGAAAAAAAGATGCTTTCCCTTTTCTAAAAATAAGGAATAACGCTAAAGGAGCACGCTATTTTTATCTATGCTCCTTGTTATAGGATCTAAAGAAAAAATTTGGGTGAGGATTTTCAAGGGAAGCGATGTAGTACCTTTACTGGACCATCACTTTAATATCAAATAAAAAATGAATGAAACTCAAATTATGTAATTTCCATCTTAAGAAAATGGTTGCGGTCTGTGGGCGATAGTTTATTGTTGGAATAAAATAAGTTTTTTATTTTTTTAGATTCTGCTATATCGGCAACTTTATACTTTTTTTTTGAAAATGTGGCTTTTCACTCCCAACCCCTCGGGCCACCGATAAGGCTTCACTCTTCACATTGAACATTCATTTTTCACCTTTTCAGCCACGCTCCTCTTATCCTTCAACCAAATTTAGCATTTTAAATAAAAAAATCCAAAAAAAGGAATATTCCGGCGTGTTAAGGATCTATATTATGTTAAAATTCAATATCTTAGAGTATTGCTTTTGAAGCTTTCCAATATAAAAATTTCATTATGAAAACAACCAAAAATTCTTCAAAAATAAAACAGGCTTTAATCGTTTTTTTCCTGGTTTTACAGGGAATATCTCCCTGTCTGGGTGCATCCCTTTTAATGAAAATTGAATATGTTGAATTCAAGGGAAAGGTTGTAGATAGTAAAAATGGAGATCCTATAGCATCTGCTTACCTCTCCGTCGAGGGAACCAATATTTCAACAATTACCAATAACGATGGCGAATTTTCTTTAAAAGTTCCTGAAGATATTACCCTTGCAATGGTCAGCATATCCTACCTGGGTTACCAAAGTAAAATACTCCCTCTTGAGTACTTCAAAAAGGAAAATACACTTATAGAATTGGTGGAATCTGTAGAAGAATTATCCGAGATCAGCATTTTCAGCTCTAAAGATGCAAGAGGACTGGTCCAGGAGATGCTTAGAAAAAGAGATGTCAACTACCTCAATGACCAGATTCAAATGACCGCTTTTTACAGGGAGACCATAAAAAAAAGAAGAAGAAATGTATCGCTTTCCGAGGCCGTGGTAAAAATTTACAAACAGCCCTATCTGTCATCAAAAAGAGATGAAATTTCCATAATCAAAGCACGTAAAAAAACCGATTACGAAAGACTGGATACCTTGGCACTCAAACTTCGCGGGGGACCCTTTAACACCATTTACTTGGATGTGATGAAATATCCTGAATTTTTGTTTGACCAGGAGGAGATTGACATCTACGCATTCACCTTTGACAAACCTACCCAGATTAATAATCGCTATTTGTACGTGGTGGATTTTGTTGAAAAAGATAAAAAAAGTCCCTGGTATTACGGAAAATTGTTTGTGGATGCCCAAACCCATACCCTGGTTAAAGCCACCTATAAGCTCAATGTAGAAAACAGGAATGCTGCTTCCAATTTATTTGTGAAGAAAAAACCTGCCGGGGCAAGGGTATTTCCTGTTAGCGTAGATTATAGGGTAGATTACCGTGAGAGCAATGGAAAATGGTTTTATGGCTATGGGAATGCCCAATTGGAATTTGTGGTAAACTGGAAAAATAAGTTATTTAATTCCCGTTATACCATAAATGGTGAAATGGCCGTAACGGATTGGGGCCCGGATCCGGACGGGAAATCAAGACGTGAAAAAGACCTCATTAGCCCTTCGGTAGTTATGGTTGATGATGTTTCGGGTTTTTCAGACCCGGATTTTTGGGGAGATAACAATATCATTGAACCTGAAAAATCCATTGAGAATGCCATAGAAAAGATTCAACGCCAGATGGAAAATTAATATTCAAGCACATAGAGGGCACGAATAAATCAAAAAATCCCGCGTTTAGGCGGGATTTTAATTTTTTTTAAATCATTCTCAGGCTTCAGGATGCATAAAACGTTGTTTTGCCAATAATTCTTCCTTGGTTTCAACGTTGTCCTCATCCGGAACACAACAATCCACCGGGCATACCGCAGCACATTGAGGCTCATCGTGGAATCCCTGGCACTCGGTACATTTGTCTGCAACTATATAGTAAATTTCGTCGCTTAAGGGTTCCTGTGCCTCATCTGCATTTACTTTTTTGCCCTTTGGATAAATGACATTTCCCTTCAGATCGGTGCCATCAGAATAACGCCAGTCATCCGCGCCTTCATAAATTGCCGTATTGGGACACTCAGGCTCGCAGGCACCGCAGTTAATACATTCGTCTGTTATTTTAATTGCCATAGCTTTTTTTTTAAATTAAATGAAAAAAGGAAGGCTTTCCACACTTCTCAATTTTTCAAGGTTTTATAGGTGATTTTAAACAGATAACTTTTAATTTCGCCGATACAAATTTAAACCCAAAACATTTCATAACCAAATTAGTCCTATGAGAATCGACCAACGAAAATCCCATCTTTTGCAAATTGGTTTATTTTTGAGCCAATTTCAAAGGAAAGGTATTGAAAGGCGCTCAGATCTGCCCCTCAATGAGTTGTTTTTTGAAGCTTTCCGGGAGCAAATAGACCTGGCTGTTCATCACAACGGCTGGTTTACAGAGGAAAATGTGCTTTTCTCGCTGGAGCAATGGAGCAACGCCCTGACAGAGCCAAATTTGGATACCTGGTTAAAACCATACAGTTTCAGGGATCAAGAGCCCAAAACAATAGGGATCGTGATGGCCGGCAATATTCCTTTGGTTGGGTTTCACGATTTTATCTCGGTGCTACTCTCGGGTCATAAAGTCCTTATAAAACAATCTTCAAACGATCAGAAATTATTGCCCATCCTGGCAGATTACCTTATAGCCATTGCCCCTGGATACAAAGAGTTGATTGAATTTAGCGATGGCAGATTCAAAAATTTCGATGCGGTTATAGCTACCGGCAGCAACAATACTGCCCGGTATTTTGAGTATTACTTTGCAAAAAGGCCTTCTATCATCCGCAAAAACAGGAATTCCATCGCGGTGCTGAGCGGGAAAGAAACCCAGGAAGAATTGCAGGGGTTAGGGGAAGATGTTTTTCGTTATTTTGGCCTGGGTTGCAGAAATGTTTCCAAAATATATGTACCTGATGGCTATGATTTTGATTTGCTCTTTAAAGCGATGCTCCCCTGGGCAGGGCTTATGAACAACGCAAAATTTGCCAATAACTACGATTATAACAAGGCTGTATATTTAATGAGTGAATTTAAACTCCTGGACAACGGATTTTTGATCCTGAAGGAAGATAAAAGTTTTGGTTCCCCTATTGGCACCTTATTTTATGAAACCTATGCAGATGAAGATTCCCTGAAAAGTACCCTGGGGGAAAACAAAGAAAACCTGCAATGTATCGTTTCCAAAGGATTGCTTGAGGGAGAAATTACTTTTGGGCAAACCCAGCACCCACAACTATGGGCGTACGCCGATAATGTAGATACCCTGAGGTTTTTACAACAGGTATAACAGTTGTTTTTCTCGCTGGAAGAGGATGTTCCCTGGTTTGGCAAAAAAGAATATAATTCGTATTCATTCTCTTTTTAACCCGTTGACAGCACCCCTGGTTCTTCGGCAGAAAGCGCAGTAGAAGCTTCCGGTGGTGCAAGATCAATTAGCTTGTGGAGTGTGCTCCCGCCAATTTTTCATCTCTCCCAGGATCCTAATTCCACCCACCAACTTTTTCTGAAACCTCTGCGAAGTTTTCATTTGTGCTTTCTGTAAAATCGGAAAAAATATTTTTGTTCCTCCAATGCTTAAAAAATAAAATTTTATGCATCCTGATTTGCAGCGGATTGTCAAAGCAGATCAACAACTATTTTTTTCCTGTTTTTATTTGAGCGGCGACTTTTGTAACTTGGCCCCTTACAAGGTTCATTTTAATAAAACAATTTTCAGTCACTTTCAGGATCTTTATTCAAACAACTTATTTATGAAAAAACACAACTTTAGTGCAGGTCCATGTATTCTGCCTCAGGAGGTATTTCAGGAAGCCTCGCAAGCTGTCCTAAACTTCAATAATTCAGGATTATCTATTTTGGAAATTTCACATCGCAGCAAAGATTTTGTAGAGGTGATGGAGGAAGCAAGGGATCTTTCCCTGGAACTTTTAGGCCTTAAAGGCAAAGGCTATCAGGCGCTGTTTTTGCAAGGGGGAGCCAGCCTGGAATTCTTAATGGTGGCCAATAACCTGTTGGAGAAAAAAGCTGCTTACCTCAATACAGGCACCTGGGCAGACAAGGCGATTAAAGAGGCGCAACACTTTGGAGAGGTGGAGGTAGTGGCCTCCTCAAGCGATAAAAATTTTAATTATATTCCCAAGGGATTCAAGATCCCAAAAGATGCTGATTATTTTCACTGTACCAGCAACAATACTATTTTTGGTACGCAAATCAAGAAATTTCCAACCACTTCCCTGCCCCTGGTTTGTGATATGAGCAGTGATATATTTTCCAGGAAACTGGATTTCTCCAAATTCGATTTGATCTATGCCGGGGCACAAAAGAATATGGGACCTGCAGGGACCACCCTTGTAATTATAAAAGAGGATATTTTGGGAAAGGTAACCCGCAGAATCCCAGCTATGTTGGATTATAAACAACATATTGAAAAGCAAAGCATGTACAACACTCCCTCGGTATATGCTGTTTATGTCTCTTTGCTTACCCTTAGATGGCTAAAGGCACAGGGTGGAATTGCTGCTATTGAAAAATTAAACAAAAAGAAAGCTGTACTGATGTATTCTGAAATTGACATCAACCCTCTCTTTAAAGGCTATACAGCAAATGAAGACCGTTCGATTATGAATGCTGTTTTTAATCTGAAAAATGAATCTTTAAAGGATCGATTTGATACGATGTGGAAAGAAGCAGGAATCATTGGACTAAGCGGTCACCGCAGTGTAGGTGGATACAGGGCTTCGATGTACAATGCCCTTCCCTTGGAAAGTGTTCAGGTTTTAGTAGATGTAATGGGCGATCTGGAACGAAAAGCCTAACGGGATTTCCAGATGGAAACCATTAAATATACTATTGAAAACTAAAGCAATGAAAGTATTAGCAAACGACGGAATATCAAAGAGTGGCATCGATGCCCTTGAAAAATCAGGATTTGAAGTAATTGTGACCAAAGTGGCACAGGAGCAACTTAAAAATTACATCAATGAAGAAAAATTGGATGTTCTTCTTGTGCGAGGAGCAACTGAGGTAAGAAAGGAGCTGATAGATGCGTGTCCTTCCTTAAAAATCATTGGTCGGGGTGGAGTTGGGATGGATAATATAGATGTGGAATACGCCCGAAAAAAGGGTTTGAGAGTCATTAACACTCCTGAATCCAGTTCCGGATCGGTTGCCGAACTTGTATTTGCACATCTCTTTGGAGGAGTTCGCTATTTACACGATTCTAACCGCATCATGCCTCTGAGCGGGGATACCCAATTCATGGCTTTAAAGAAAAATTATTCAGGAGGAACCGAACTCAGGGGAAAAACCTTGGGTATTATCGGGCTGGGGCGAATTGGCCGGGAAGTGGCTAAAATTGCACTGGGAATAGGAATGAAGGTAATTGCCAGTGATGATAACGTGGGGGAAACAAATATTAGTCTTGAATTTTACAACGAGCAGGTGGTGACAATTCCTATAAAAACCGAACCGGTAAAGGAGGTGATCAGGGATTCAGATTTTTTAACCCTCCACATCCCTGCCCAGAAAGAACCTTTACTAGGTAAGAAGGAATTCGAGATGATGAAGGACGGAGTCGGAATCATCAATACCTCACGTGGGGGAATTCTGGATGAGGTTGCCCTTGTGGAAGCTCTTAAAACCGGAAAGGTCGCTTTTGCAGGACTGGATGTTTTTGAGCATGAGCCTACCCCTGCCCTTCAAGTTTTAATGGATCAGCGAATTTCGCTAAGCCCACATATTGGAGCAGCCACAAGAGAAGCTCAGGACAGGATCGGGACTGAACTCGCCTCGCAGATCATATCCATTTTAAAAGGAGTAACAGTATAAAGAAAATTATTGAAAACCAATTGTAAAATGATTCAGGGGTTTATAGCCCCTGAATCATTTTACAATTTCCTTAAGGAACACAGTGCTTTAAAAATTGTAAATTAAGTACTGAATTAAACTTTTAAAATTCGGTTCTAAAAATAAATAAAATGAAAAATCTATTCTATTTTTTTCTCCTGGGGTTGTTTATTTATAGTTGTGGTTCCGGACGGGATATGAAAAGTTCATCTGCTTCGGCAACTGCAAATGATACCGTGCGTATTGAAAATGATAGTTTACAATACGAAATTATAATTATTGAACCCGGGTTTAATTTGTTTTTAAACAGTCTGGCCAAGCCCGAAGGTTATTATTCACAATCTTATCTGGAATCCAAAAATCAAGTCCTGGTTCAGGAATACAATTCCAGGGTTAGAAATCCTCTGCGATATAATTCGAATTTATATATCCAGGAAATTAATTATGACCCCTTTGTAAATTACGGCTATAAGGTCAATTATATGCTCTATAATTATTTTGTTTATTTATCTCATCAATACAAGCAGCGGTTTCCGGTACCCACACGATTGTAGTTAAAATTTGTTTAAATGGTTAGTTAAATGATACCTTTGCATTATGGACAAACTTAAGCATCGATGGGGAATTGATTCCAATTTTCAAATAATCATTATTTTCATCGTTTTTGCAATTACGGGATCCTCCGCCACTAAATTGGCTGCCCCTATTTGTGAATTTGTTGGATTGGATAAAGAAACATCTCCCTGGCCCTTGTATTGGTTTGTGAGAATTCTTCTTATTTTTCCGCTATACCAGGTATTATTGGTTTGTTTTGGCTGGCTATTCGGTCAATTTAGTTTCTTCTGGAAATTTGAAAAGAAAATGTTGGTTCGACTGGGATTCTCCCGTTTTTTAAACGATTAAAATTTAATTGAATATTTTTCAGAAATACAGTTTGCTCTTTATGGTCGTTGCCCTGCTTTTTCCTTCAGCAGTAAGCTTCAGCCATATCTATGCCCATGAAAAACAGGAGGCCTGCCACAATTATTACGATACCCATCTTCATAAAAAAAATATTGACTGTGAGTTGTGTAAATTTCATCCTACTCCGGTAATTGCCTTTGATCTGCTCCATTTCAATTTAAACCAAGTCACCCGGGCTGACAAAAGGTTTTTCAACCACTATCAGTTTTTAAGTGATTTTCAAAAATTATCATTTGAGTTGCGCGGCCCGCCTGCCTCAATTCTATTGAGTTAAATGATAATTAGCCAGGAGCTATAATTCCTGCAACAGAAAATTTCTTAAAACTATATTTATGAATAAATTTATATGCATGCTATGGCTTATAGCATTCTCTGCCACGACCTATGCCCAAAATTCTATTGATGGAAAGGTCCTGAATTCAGAAACAAAGGAACCTGTTTTTGCTGCAACCTTGTATCTTCCAAAGCTGGAAATAGGCACAATGAGCGCCGCAGATGGCAGCTTTCAATTTAATAATATCCCTGTGGGAAATATTCAAATGGTCATTTCCTCCTTAGGATTTACGACTCAAACCATCGATGTACCGGTTTCTCAAAATGCACCTTTGATCATTGCTTTACAGGAGTCTGCCATAGAGATGGAAGCGATAATTGTTTCCACCCCGTTTCACAAGCTGCAGAGTGAAAACGTGGTATTGGTGACAAGGGAAACGATTGATAACCTCAGTAAATCGGGAGCAGTAAGCTTGGCTGAAGGCATCTCTCAAATGCCGGGGGTGGAAAGCATCACTACCGGGGCAGGAATTGGCAAACCGGTAATTCGCGGACTTAGCGCCAACAGAGTCCTGGTCTATACCCAGGGAATAAGGCTTGAAAATCAGCAATTTGGCGATGAGCACGGGTTAGGGGTAAGTTCCAGCGGGGTAGAAAGTGTGGAGGTCATAAAAGGGCCGGCATCCTTACTCTATGGAAGTGATGCTCTTGGGGGGGTTCTTTACCTTAATCCTGAAAAATATGCCATCGCCCAGGCTACCGAGGCAGATGCCAAAATGACTTATCACACAAATTCCCTGGGAACTGAAGCAAATGCAGGTTTTAAAACATCCGGAGAACAACTTAAATTTTTACTTCGGGGAAATTACGCTGCAAACAGCGATTATAAATCCGGAAATGGCCTTCGGGTTACCAATTCGAGATTCCAGGAGATAGATATCAAAACCGGGATGGGGTACCAGGACTCCAAGTACCGCGGGGATCTAAGGTACAATTACAATAATACTGAAACGGGGATCCCGGAGGAAATCCAGGAGCAATCCACCTCAAAAGATAGGTTGTTGCCAAATCAGAAACTGGACAATCATATTTTGAGTTTTGACAACAAACTGTTTTTGAAAAATTCCAGTATAGATCTAAAAGTGGGATATCTCTTCAATGACCGAAAGGAATTTGAAGATCACCAGCACTTTGAGGAAGAAGCGGGGGAAGAAGAAGCTGATGAGGCTCCTGCCCTAGAGATGCATCTGGAAACCTTAAACTACGATCTAAAATACAACACTGCCCAATGGGGAAATTTCGAGGCTATTTTCGGGCTTCAGGGAATGTCTCAAACCAATAAGAATTTCGGGGAAGAAATTTTGATCCCGGATGCCGAGGTGGCCGATATAGGGTTTTTAGCCACTACGCATTACCATCTGGAAAAAGTAGATTTCCAGGCAGGAGTGCGTTTTGACAGCCGAAAGATTGATAGCAGGGAACATGGGGTTTTTGGGGAAGATCAATATTTTGCGCCTGTTAAGCGGGATTTTACAAGTGTGAACGGCGCCTTGGGAGTGAAATTCGATCTATTAAATTCCCTGATTGCACGCATAAATACCGCCACGGGGTTTCGGGCACCCAATCTTGCAGAACTCACCTCAAATGGCTCACACGAAGGTACCAACCGATTTGAGAAAGGAAATCCAAATCTGGAGAATGAGCAAAATTTTCAGTTGGATCTCTCCCTGGAATACCGAAATCAACATTTTGAGGTATTCGCCAATGGCTTTTACAATAAGATAAACAATTATATTTTCCTGAACCCTACCGGTGAAATTGAAGATGAAAATCCCGTTTTTAATTACATTCAAAATGATGCCCGCCTTTTAGGAGGAGAGGCTGGACTGCATTTGCACCCTCACCCACTGGATTGGCTGCATATGGAAAGCAGCGTGGAAATGGTACGAGGAGAAAAGGAAAATGGCGATAATTTACCGCTTATTCCTGCGAGCTCATTTACAAATACCCTGAGAATTGAATTGGATCACATTTGGTCATTGAATACTAGTTATGGTTTTCTTACCTTAAAAAGTACCCTGGCTCAAAATGACAGCAGCGAATTTGAGACCAACACCCCAGGATATTCCTTGTTAAGTGCAGGGCTTGGCAGCAGCTTTAAATTTAAGGGCCAAAGGCTTGATTTGAGAATTAGCGGGAATAATCTCTTGGATAAAACATATATCTCTCATCTCTCCAGATTGAAACAGGAGGGAATTCCCAACAGGGGAAGAAGTCTCAGCCTGAGTCTGCAAAGCTTCTTTTAAAACCCCCTTTTTGAAAATAGAAAGAGGTTGCCAATCCGGCAACCTCTCTCCATTTATGTTTGAAAGTTTTTTAAACTATTTCAGCTTCTATAATGATCTCTCGTGGATTTCCAGATTTTTCCCTGCTCCAAACATAGGTGTACAACCACATTAGGGTGAAAGTAGGAATGATATCTGTACCTGGCAGGATCTCTTCAATAAAAACAAGAACTGATGCTATCTTCCCCTTTTTCCCGGGATACATCCCGCTCATTTTTTTAGCTGCATAGGGCGCCCACAGAAGATCTAAAAATGGCCCCACAACCGGGATTGCATAGGTAGCCATACCAATTGCATCGTAAAGGATCCCCCGTATCAACAAGTTGTTTTTCAGTTTTTTCATCGCACATCAGATTAATTAATCAGGTTTCTGCAAAAAAAATGCCAGTTATTTTAAATTGGAGCTTATCAGCTTCAGAAATTCATTCCTGGTGTCGCTTTTCTGAAACTGTCCCCGAAACCCTGAGGTGGTAGTTACACTGTTTTGTTTTTGAACCCCGCGCATCATCATACACATATGTTGTGCCTCAATAACCACGGCAACTCCCTGGGGCTGGAGTGCGGAATTAATGCACTCTAAAATATCAATGGTTAAACGCTCCTGCACCTGAAGCCTTCTTGCAAAAACATCTACCACCCGGGCCAGTTTGCTCAGGCCTACAATCTGTCCGTTTGGGATATATCCAATATGTACTTTCCCAAAAAACGGCAACATATGATGTTCGCAAAGGGAATACAATTCGATGTCTTTTACAACCACCATTTCGTCATAGCTTTCCTTGAAGATGGCTCCTCTTAAGATCTCCTCTGGATTCTCCGAATAGCCCTGTGTTAAAAACTGCATTGCCTTTGCAGCTCTCTCAGGGGTTTTTAGAATTCCTTCCCGTTGGGTATCCTCCCCTATTTGATTGATAATATTTTTAAAGTTTTTGGTTAATTCCTCGGTTACCTCCTGGTTGTATTCCTCAGTGATCTTGTACATAATTTACGGATTAGTTTTTTAATTTATCTCCAAATAATTTCTTTAATTTTTTAATTTTAGGATCGATTATTACCTGGCAATATTGCTGTTCCCTGTGCCTGGAATAATATTCCTTATGTTCAGCCTCCGCGTGATAAAAAGCAGTTGCGGCAGTTATCTCAGTCACTATGGGAGTCTCAAAGAGCTGTTCCTTTTCAAGGCGTTCAACGACCTTTAAGGCGGTTTCCTTTTGCTTGTCTGAATGATAAAATATGGCGCTCCTGTATTGAGTTCCCAGATCATATTGTTGCCTGTTGAGCGTTGTGGGATCGTGCAGGCTAAAAAAGATATACAGCAACTCCTCAAAACTTATAATCTCAGGATTAAAATGAATTTCCACTGCCTCGGCGTGGCCCGTTCTTCCCGTGATAATTTCCCTGTACGCAGGATTTTTAATCGCTCCGCCTGTAAATCCTGAAATCACCCCAGTAACGCCCTTAATTCTTTCAAACACGGCTTCGGTACACCAAAAACAACCTCCGGCCAGGGTCGCCACTTCAATTGATTTGTCATTCATTTTTATTCTCTTATTTTGTTTAACAAAAGTAATATAAATTTAAACAAATAAATCATTTAAATTAGTATCTCTCCCCAAATTTAAAAAATAACTTCCATAGTTTTGTAACATTGTAAATCATAACCTGTATTTTAAGATCTGAATATCCCCTAGAAGCTTCCTTCAAAATAATGGAAGCCTGGTCCCTGCCCAGTTTCAAAAAAAACCGAATAATGATCCGGATGTAAATTTTTATATATGGAACCTGCTTTTGAATTACAGATGGGAATTTGGCCCGGGAAGTGATGCAATTTTGCTATACCGCAATTCTATTTTCAACAAAGACAGCCAAAGCGAATTAGGATACGATAAAAGTTTTGGGAATTTATTTGAGGAATCCCTGAGACTAAACATTTCCTTAAGGCTGGTTTAATTCATAGGTTACAACAAGACTCAAAACATTTTTAAAAGTTAAAGGTTGGGTTCAAAAGAATATGCAGTATTTTCGCTTTTAAATTAAAATGATGATTTACGCCAATAATATCCACAAATACTATGGAGACCTCCACGTTTTAAAAGGGGTGGATCTTCATATTAAAAAAAGTGAGATCGTTTCCATTGTAGGGCCTTCCGGAGCCGGAAAAACCACCTTGCTGCATATTTTGGGAACCCTGGACCAACCGGATAAGCAACCCGACAGTTCCCTGAAAATAAACGAAATAGACATCTATTCACAAAGTGCCGCTAAGCTTTCCAAATTCAGGAATGAACAGGTGGGATTCATCTTTCAGTTTCATCAATTATTGCCGGAATTTACAGCCCTGGAAAATATTTGCATCCCGGCTTTCATCAAAAAAACCCCTAAGGCGGAAGCTGAAAAAAGAGGCCTTGAACTGCTCGATTTCCTGAGCTTAACCAACCGGGCGCATCATAAACCCGGGGAACTCAGCGGCGGAGAACAACAACGCATTGCAGTTGCACGCTCCCTGATAAACAATCCTTCGGTAATTTTTGCCGATGAGCCTTCAGGAAATCTGGACAGTGAATCGGCGGAAAACCTGCACAAATTGTTTTTTCAACTTCGGAAAG
Organism: Gillisia sp.; assembly: GCA_041752645.1. Classification (GTDB taxonomy): domain Bacteria; phylum Bacteroidota; class Bacteroidia; order Flavobacteriales; family Flavobacteriaceae; genus Gillisia. The sequence continues at coordinate 26,665 of JBGSWA010000140.1, forward strand.
AATTTCATCAAACCTTTGTAATTGTTACCCACAACGAAGAATTGGCCGATATGGCCGATCGGAAACTGACCATGGTGGACGGGGAAATTATCTAAATTTTGTTTTAAGCAAAAACCTGGAATGATATAAAAAACGGAATTAAAATCATTTTTGGTTTATACAGGGAACCAATACAATGCTCCCGGATTTATAAAAACAGATCCTGCACAATCCCCGCATCAATTCAGCAAAAAGTAGGATATGGAGATAGCAGGGTTTTTAAATGCGACCATCGCCTGAGCAGACCTCAAAAGTATCCTGCACTAAGCCTCGAGGCTCATGGAATTGTTGGAACATTGGCCTTTTGATTTTGGGAGGAACCATCCTGTGGCTGATGTAATTTGCCTGGATAATTTTGTTCCCCGCCGTCTTAACGGAGCAGCTCTTCTGTGTTTTGTGTATTCCCTGAAAAATCGCTATTTGAAACATTATGGATTACAGACCGTATTTGCCAAATACCCCGGTGAATTCCCCTGCGCTGAGCATAGTTCAGAGTAAAGAACTGTTTTTTTGAATTGCCGTATCCCACAAGACCCCTGGAAGATATGAGTGATCCTTTGAAAAATTCGGCAACCAAACGCATCACCCTGTCTGTGAGGTTTAACAGGCTGATATAAAACTAGTACAATACCTTTACAAGACTTAAGAAAAGATAACGATGGATTGTAATTTTGAGAATCTTAAAGAATTTTTAGATGCAAAGGTTAAGCAATATAACACCCCCAACTTTATTGAGTCCGACCCAATATCGATCCCTCACCGATTTACCCTAAAGCAAGACATTGAAATCTCCGGTTTCCTGGTGGCAACCATTGCCTGGGGCAACCGTAAAAGTATAATTAAAAATGCGAACCATATGGTGGAGCTTATGGGCTCCTCGCCTTATGATTTTGTGATGGAACATACCGAACAACAACTGGAACCATTGCAGGGGTTTGTTCATAGGACATTTAATGGAACGGATTTCATGGGGTTTATTCGAGGTCTTAAACATCTCTATTCCGTTCATAATGGATTAGAAGGGGTGTTCACAAGGTATCAGGAGCCAGAAACACTTCAACCAGCTATCGCAAAACTTAAGGAACTTTTTTTTGAAGCAGAACATCTTCCCCGCACCCAGAAACACATAAGCAATCCACTTAAAGGGTCGTCTGCGAAAAGAATTAATATGTATTTGAGGTGGCTAACCAGGGAGGATAACGCAGGTGTTGACTTCGGGTTGTGGCATGCAGTACCAGCCAGTGCCTTGTCGTGTCCATTAGATGTCCACTCTGGTAATGTTGCCCGGAAACTGGGACTGCTTAAAAGAAAACAAAATGATGCCAAGGCTGTAGTTGAACTTGACAATTCCTTACGAGCAATGGATCCCTCGGACCCGGTAAAGTATGATTTCGCATTGTTTGGCCTTGGTGTTTTTGAGAAATTCTAGCAATGGATACCAATGGGCTATCCAACCCTCATCTAAAAAACATGGTACCCAAAACATTCCATCTGGTGTTGGAAGTATTGGCTTAAAAAATACTGTTAATCGCGGGAGGCAATGTATTACTAATAATAATTCCATCTGCTCTAATATTTGGTTTACCTTATCACCTACTGTGGCATCCCAAAATAGATATAGAATATTTTATGGACAATTTGCTTCCTCAGGATACGGCGTTGAGTGGACTTCCTATTTTTGGTATTCTGATTTTAGGAATAATTCTGCACGAATTAATTCATGGACTAACATGGCCGAGGTTAGCTGGCGATGATTTAAGCCAATTAAATTTGGAGTTATGTGGAAAATGCTTATAACTTATTGTCATTGTAAAGAACCTCTAAAGAGTGAAGCATTAAATTTGGATCGCAATAACACCAGCTATTATATTGGGTTTTATTCCTTCTCTTAATGGTTTCATTTGCCCTGTTAGCTGATGAAGAAGGCATAAATAATGCTTGGCGTATCTTGCAATTTCCACCCTTGCAATCCTCGTTTTCCCTTTGTATACCCTTTACCTAAACGACACGGGAGGTTATGCTACAGTAAAAAGCATAAGGTAAAAATTGAAATATAGCTAAAAAATTGTAACTTTGATTTTATGGATATAAATCTTCAAAATAAGAAAATTGAATTAATTCAGTGGCTTTCCACTTTGGATGACCAGTCTTTGATTGACAAATTAATGAAGTTGAGAAATAAAGAAAAAACTGATTGGTGGAATGAAATTTCGACAGATGAGCAAAAATCTTTAGAAAAAGGAATACAAGATGCCGATAATGGCAACCTGACTTCTCACTCAAATGTCAAAAAAATTTATGAAAAGTGGCTATAAAATTCTTTGGACTGACCACGCAATTTCCGAGTTAGAAGAAACCATTGAGTATTTAGAAAATAATTGGACTGAAAAAGAATTAAGAAAATTCTCTGCAAAAATTGACCACACCATTGAGTTAATCTCAAAATCCCCTGAAATATTTCCTGACTCCTATGAGAAAAAAGGAATCCGAAAAGCCGTAGTTGAAAAGCATAATAACTTATACTATCGTATAATTGAAAATTCAGTCGAGATAGTTTCGTTTTTTTCAAACCAAAAAAATCCTGACAAGAAAAAAATATAATACCGTTGCACAAACTAGTAGACGGCTATGCCAGAAACTAACGGAGTAGGCCTTTCAATCGGGTTGAGTTCTGTATAAAACCTCCAACCTTGCTTTGTATCCTCATTTCCTTAGCCTTTGTGCCTCTAACTGATCTTTGTACTTCCCGTAAAGCTTATGGGGTCTTTATATAGGTAGTAATCCTTTCATCCCCCTTTCTTTAAGCAGTTTTATTACCTGTATTGTAAGTCCATAATTCTGCGGTCTCTTCTGAACCTTTTTCAAGTCCTTCCTGAGCCAGGGGGATAGATTGATATCAATCATGCCTTAAAGATTATTAAAGAAACTTTCCTGTAAAACAGGACTTTGCACTCTTGAATTTGGAAGTGTTTGAAAAATATTAACGTTATTTTAACTAATATTCAAAAATTTATTATATTTGCTGCTACTTCCGGCTAAATTACAATCGGAAAGTATAACCTTCTTTATTATTGACTATGATATTAGCCAAGCTTCCGCTTACCGAAAAAACAAGGTTATCAGCTCTAAAAGATCTTAAATTATTTAATACAGAGCCTGAACAAAATTATGACAATATAACAAAATTAGCTTCTTTTATTTGCAAAATGCCTGTTTCCCTGATCACCCTGATTGGGAAAAAGAAACAGTGGTTTAAATCTAAAGTCGGCACTGAGCTATGTGAAGCTCCAAAGGATATTTCCCATTGCTCCCACGCTATGTTACTTCCCGATGAATTGATGGAGATAAAAGACACGAGAAAGGATCCGCGCTTTGCAGACAATCCATATACAACGGATGCTACCACCCCGATTATTTTTTATGCCGGAATGCCCCTAAAAGCCCATAACGGAGAGGTACTGGGGACTTTATGTGTAATGGACACTAAACCAAATTCCCTGGACGATGAGCAAAAAGAGGCCCTAAAGGCATTGGCTAAACAGGTGGAAAACTTGTTTGAACTGCAACGAAAGAACCTGCATCTTGAAAAGACAAGACAGAAATTAAAGACAAGAAATGGCCAATTAAAGGATTTCGCCGGGACCGTATCTCACGATATGAAAATGCCCCTGGCCAATATCGTTATGACCGTGGATTTGTTAAAGAAGAAATATGACGGGAAGCTGGACGAAAAAGGGCTGGAATATCTAAATTATTTAAAACAGTCTTCCTTTAAACTCAGCAGTTATGTCACCGGGATATTAGAACATTACGAAAGCGATACCCTTTCCGAATCTCTAAATGAAGATTTTGACATCCACGATTTACTCGAGCAAATAATTGAATTGCTAAATATTAACTACAAGTGTGTCATAAATCTGCCCGAAAAAAATAGGATTCTGAATTGCAACCGGGCTGCCCTGCAACAAATTTTTCTAAATTTATTGAGCAATAGCCTGAAATATAACAGCAATGAGGAAATTATAATTGATGTTACCTGTTCCAAGGATGATAAATTCTATCATTTTTCCATAACCGATAACGGAATAGGGATCCCAAAGGACAAGCAGGAAGAAATTTTTAAACTCTTTACCGTATTGGTCGAAACCGACAGAAGCGGGAACCGCGGAAACGGAATAGGTCTTTCAACGGTTAAAAAATTGATAGACACCTTAGGCGGGAATATCTCGGTAAATTCGGAAATCAACAAGGGAACAACCTTTAATTTTTCCATAAAACAAGTACAATAGCATCTAATATCCTTCATTTTGTAGTACTTTGTACTACAAAATATAACTTATTCTAAATTTTAGGTAGTTGTTGGAAATTTCACGGTGTATGGAACGCAAAGCCCTTTTAGATCCTAAAAATGAAGGTCTCCTTCTCAAGGATTATAGTATTATTCATTCCGGTCCTGATAAAAATTATGACCAACTCACCTTTCTCACCGCCAGTATATGTAAGGTCCCGGTGGCCTTATTAAGCATAGTGGATAGAAACAGGGTTTGGCTGAAATCCGGTTTTGGATTAAATATTGAAGAAATTAAATGGGATCCTGGTTTTTCCCAGGCGGTTTTGAATTCCGCAACAGATGGTTACAGCATTAATTATTCTGAAGATCCCGATATTTTTGATACTTCAAAAGAAGCATTCCTCAAAGATTATAAGTTTTACTCGGGCTTGAAAATCAAAAACCTGCAAGGCTATCCCATTGCCATACTGGGTATTTTGGATACCAAAGAACGCAGTCTCGAGGGATTCCAGAGCGAAGCCCTTCAAGCCCTTGCCAACCAATATGGACGATTGTTTGAATGTTCAAAACAAAATTTAAAATTTCAACAGAATCAAAATAAATTAAAGCATAAATACCGGGAGTTAGAGAAGTTTACCAGTCTGGTATCCCATGACATTAAATCTCCCCTGGCAAACATTATTTCACTCACCGAGCTTTTAAAAGAAGAAAACACAGATAAATTTGATGCCCAAACCAATCAATATCTCGACTATCTTGTAGAATCTTCTTATTCTCTCCGGAATTATGTAGATGGAATTTTAAGCTTTTACCGAAGCGACCATATGTTGGAAAAAGATTATGAAAATGTTGATTTGAATTATCTTTTAAAAGGAATTGTCCAATTATATGAAGTCTCTCAGGAGATAGAGATCCAGTATCCCAAGGCTGCGATGCTTCGAGTTGTAAACAAAGTGGCGCTTACCCAGGTATTTTTAAATTTAATCAGCAACGGCCTTAAGTATAACAGGAAAAAAATCCGCAAAATCGATATCAGGTTCAAAGAAACAGAAGGTTTTTACCAATTTGAGGTCAAGGATAATGGCGAGGGATTTTTGCCCGAGGATTCTAAAAAAATATTTGAACTTTTTAAAACACTCCAAACTACTGACAGGGAAGGAAATATCGGAACTGGAATTGGCCTTGCAACGGTAAAAAAACTGATCAACAGCATGGGTGGGGATATCAAAGCAGAGGCTATCCCGGGAGTTGGCAGTAATTTTATTTTTTCGATAAGACGACTTTAACTCTCCTGAAACCCATGGTGTTTAATGAGGTTTTTATATATTTGATAAACATTTTATTAAACCATGCAGTTTAATCAGCCCGTAGTACTATATGCGCTCTTCTTATTGATTATTCCTATAATTATCCATTTATTTCAGCTTCGCAAATTTGAACGGGAGAATTTTACCAATGTTAAATTTTTAAAAAAACTTTCCGAGCAAACCCGAAAAAGTTCACGCCTCAAAAAATGGTTGGTGCTCTCTACCCGAATATTGATTTTAACTTCCATTGTTATTGCCTTTGCACAGCCTTATTTTCCTTCAGAAACACCTGATGCGGAAAATACAGAAACCCTGATCTATCTCGATAATTCCTACAGCATGGAGGCACCCGGACAACGCGGCAGATTGCTGGAGCGCAGTATTCAGGACCTGCTGGAAAACCTTCCGGATAACTGGGATTTCACCTTAATCACCAATACCGATGAATTTAGAAGTGCAGGAAAAAGCGACTTGGAGAAAATAGGATATTCAGTTTCTCAACTCGATTTTGAAACGCTCCTATTAAAGGCGAAGAACACTTTTTCCAAGAATCCCACCACCCATAAAAACCTGCTGCTGATCTCAGATTTTCAGGAAGGATTTAAATTTCCATCCACATTTAATTCACAGGGCATCACCTTATATCCCTTTGTCCGGAAGCCCGAGGCTCTGGAAAATATCGTGCTGGATTCCGCCTTTATTACGGGAGAATCGGTTGATACCCGGATTTTAAATGTACAACTTCGCTATAGCGGAAGCCAACCTGAAAACACCACTGTTTCCCTTTACAATGGGGAGAACTTGATGGGGAAATCCAGGGTCGATTTTTCAGATAAAAAACTCAAGCAACTTGAATTCCCGCTGGAGAATACCCCAATTTTGAAGGGTCTGATCAGAATTGAAGATAACGGACTTCAATTTGACAACAGCCTGTTTTTTACCATAAATAAGGCAGATCCAATAATAATATCCAGCATTAATCATGCGGAAGATGGGTTTTTAAATCGGATCTTCACCTCTCCGCTATTTCAATACCACTCAATGCCTGAAGAGGCCATAGATTACAACAAGCTCGCTGCCTCACAGGTGGTGATTTTAAATGAGGTTGCAGCACTCTCCAGTTCCTTATTAAGCACGCTTGGAAAAAAACAAGAAGAAAATGTGGTTTTTATCGTAATCCCACCTGGGGGCGACACCGATGTGAATTACCGGTTATTTATGCAAAAATTAGGGGTTATGGGTTTTGAAAACAAAAGGGAACAGGAAAAATTAGTCACCGGGATTTCTTTTAAACATCCATTATTTGCGGGAGTTTTTGAGGAACAAGTTCGCAATTTTGAATATCCAAAAGCCCAGGTTTCATACCAGTTAAAATCGGGAAATACACCTGTTTTGTCATTTGAGGATGAGACAGCATTTTTATCAGAGAGTGGCGGCAATTACTTTTTTAGTGCGCCGCTAAACAAAAGAAATACCAATTTCACTCAATCTCCCCTGGTGGTCCCAACTTTTTACAACCTGGGAGCTTCGGCAAGCAGGCCACCGAAATTGTATTATTATCAGGGGAAATCGGAGCTGATCGAGGTTCCCATAGAAATTCAGGGCGATCAGATTTTACAGATCACCTCTGGCACCTCCGGTTTCATTCCCCAACAAAAACGATTTTCAAATAAGGTGGAGATCGTTGTGGATGAATTGCCTGAGGAGCCGGGAAATTTCAGCATAAAGAACAAGGAAGAATTGGTTTCCAGGATCAGTTTTAATGTTGACAGAGACCAGAGCAAGCTGGTTTATCAGGAGATCGCAAATGCTGAAAACATTGAGATTATCAAGGAACTTCCTGATTTTTTTGCAGCTGCCGGTTTTAAAAAAGAAGTCGGTACTTTATGGAAATGGTTTGTTACTTTTGCATTGCTCTTTTTAATTATTGAAACACTACTCATAAAATTTTTTAAATGAAAGTACTTCTCAAATCGGCTAAAATAATTGATCCAAATTCAGGCCACCATCAAAAAACGATGGATATTTTTATCAATGAAGGAAAAATTGAAAAAATAGGAGCCTCACTTAACCCTAGCGGGCTAGACAGGGAAATCAGCCTTGAGGATTTGCACGTGTCCCCGGGTTGGTTTGACAGCAGTGTTTGTTTTGGCGAACCTGGATATGAAGAGCGGGAAACCATTGCCAATGGTTTAAAGACCGCGGCCCATAGCGGCTTCACACAAATCGCCCTGAATCCAAACACCAACCCGGTGATAGATGATAACGGAGCCATCACCTCAGTGCAAGCCAAAGCGAGGGATCAGGCTGTGGAATTGTTCCCAATAGGGGCCTTAACCCGAAAATCTGAAGGAAAAGAGCTGGCGGAAATTTTCGATATGCACCAGGGGGGAGCGATCTCCTTTGGGGATTACAAACGCGGGGTGATGCACCCTAATTTATTGAAACTGGCACTGCTGTATGTACAAAATTTCGGAGGTTTGGTTCAATCTTTTCCACAGGATACCCTGATTGCGGGAAAAGGATTGGTCCATGAACACACCAGTAGTACACGTTTAGGCTTGATGGGGATTCCTGCCCTGGCAGAGGAACTTCAGATTACCCGGGATCTCGCCATTTTGGAATATACCGGTGGAAAATTGCATATCCCCACTATTTCGACTGAAAATTCGGTACGACTGATCAGGGATGCAAAAAAGAAAGGATTGGATGTGAGCTGCAGCGTGGCAATTCACAACCTTGCCTTTACGGATGAACTTCTAGTGGAGTTTGATACCAATGTGAAGGTTTTGCCTCCACTCAGGACCAAAAAGGATATCAAAGCCCTGATAAAAGGCCTGAGGGACGGAACCATAGATATGGTGACCTCAGACCACAACCCAATTGATATCGAACATAAAAAAGTGGAATTTGAACACGCTTTGTATGGGAGTATCGGTTTGGAATCGGCCTTTGGAAGCCTTTTAAGCCTGTTCCCCCTGGATGAAACCATCGCATTTTTAACCAAAGGCAGAGCGCGTTTCGGGATCCCGGAGCCGGAGATTAAAGAAGGTG
>JBGSWA010000141.1:0-5640 GCA_041752645.1 Gillisia sp.
ATCTATGGGAATAATTTTTCCCAGGGCGTCCACCTCGGCAAAATTAAAATCTTCATTTTCTGCATATTCCAGGATCTTTGCCCCTTCAGCCCCATTCAAAAATTCTCCCTGCGCGTTAAGCAATTTAAGGGCATTCCATTGTTTCGGATTATGGCTTGCGGTAAGGATGATCCCGCCATCCGCTTTTTCCATGGTAACGGCAACCTCCACCGTGGGGGTTGTAGAAAGCCCCAGGTCAATCACATCGATCCCTAGCCCTACAAGGGTATTGCTCACCAATTGCTGCACCATAGCTCCAGAGATCCGGGCATCCCGGCCTATGACCACTTTTAATTTATTGTTTTTATGCCCATTTTTAAGCCAGGTCCCATAAGCCGCGGCAAACTTCACCGCATCCAAGGGAGTTAAATTTTCTCCCGGTTTTCCGCCAATAGTACCCCGTATTCCTGAAATTGATTTTATTAAACTCATCTTTTTATATTATAATTTATATTGATTTTTTTGTAATTTATGGGTTAAATTTCTGAAAATGTGGTGTGTCCAATGAATTTCCCTGAATACTCCTTGAGCGTTTCTCGATCTTTTTTTTAGAACGAACCTGGTATAATCTGTAAAGTTACAGAACTTCTAACTGTCTCCAGTATTTCGTGGTTCATCAACAAACCATCAACTCCAAACAAATTTCATCGGTGGACTCCACTCTTCTACTCCCGGAATTAACCCTTTAACCTCGAGTCAAAATGAAAATTCTGGTGCTGCGTTATAATTACCCTCGCGTACTCGGGATGTCGACAATTGAGGATGTAATTATTGGAACTATGGATAATACAACTGGGTACTTTTAGGGCAATCGTGCTTGCTTTTTTCACCCAATCTTCTCCTAACTGGGCTAATATGGATGGAGCCGGATAATCTTTCCAGTTTATAGGCAGATCTTTTTCCTTTAATTCGGTAATGGAATTATCGGGAATCTTAAAGATTATAATGTCCAGAACCGGGATTAACATGGGCGGAGTGTGCACAATGGTTTCTAACAGGGCAATTTCCTTACTTTCTCCGGTATATAAAACAGGTGTTCCTTTTTTGTTCCATCGGCCGCCAAACATTGCAGCACCTGTACCTGTTATATCCCGTGCATACCTATTAGGGGTTATCCTATAAACCAGCATAACTAACTGTATACGCCGTGTTCAATTCTTCCAAGAGTATCCCTGACCTTGGAAACCCCTTCCGGAATTTCTATCAGTTCACTGGGCTGCATCCCGCCGAAAGCGGTATTGGGTAAGTTAAGCCATTTAAAAAAGTTCTCTTTGCTTCCCAAAACCTCTGAACCCACCAGAAATAATTCGGAGATCTCAAAGAGTTTTACAGATATGTTCCTCTCCAGGGTTTTATTGGCTTTTGTCCAACGGTATATGGAAGGTTCTGAAATATTAAGCATATGGGCAGTTGAATTCAGGGAGAGGTTAAAATAATTCCTGAAATTTTTTATGACATTTGCATTAACCCCATTGTTGGCTATCTTGATAAAATCAAAAGGACTTTCAAATTTTGAACGAATAAACTCCTTTCCCAGAACAACCCGTAGTTCCTCAAAATGTGTTGTTGTCAGTTCCATATCTTCGGTCATTTGATAAATTATATTATTATATGAACTAATATAATCTTTAATTATTGTGTCAAGGTACCTTTCACAATTTTTTTTGAAAAACACGGAATGCGCGGATAAAAACGATAGTGGGTAAAACAAGGTTACACGGATGCAATAGCCACCAGAGATCCGAAGAAATGTTCAGCCACTTATAATAAAAAGGCATAAACCACAAACAACTTCTATTTTGGTTTGTCTGTATCACTCACTAGGTGAGTGTTGCTCACGGAATTGAAGAAGCTAAAAAAATAGTTATCAATTATACCTGCGGATAAGATTTCGTATTGTTTGATGGAAATATCGATATCATAGATATTAAACTTTGGATTATCAGAGGTGAACTCTTCTAAAACTTTAAATAATTTGTTGTTATTTTTAAGAGCTTCGATTCAAAATCCCGGTATCCACTCAACACCGGAGTTATTTTTAAATAATTAGTTTCTTTAGCAACAAGGATAATATCTGTAAAACCGATATAGACTTTATTGTTCTTTAAAGTCAATTGCATTAACACCCCGGTTTTAGCGGAAATCTTAAATGATTTTTCAATTTAGGATCGCCGTGTTTTTTTACTGCATAACCAATGGGTTTGTCATAACCTCGCGAACCATTGAATAATAAAATTTCCAAAAAGAGTAGCAAAAACTGCTAGTACAAATGAAAAAATAGAAGTCCAGAGATAATCAATAGGGCTGACAGGGAGGTTTTCCAAAATGACCAGGAGATAGCTTATAACTCCTGAAAAAAAACTGTCAAACCAGTTCTAAGACCAAATGAATATTTCCATGAAAGATGAACCTGTAAATACAATCATTAGGTGGGGATAATCATCATAAATATTTTTAATTTCCTGCGCCCCAATTGGCATATTTATGTACTTTATCCAAAAAAGGTACTTCCCTACTAGTTTGACAAAAATATCGGTCCAATCTGTTAATTTATTTTTAGCAAACCAAATATAATCCAAACTTAATAAAGGGTTTCCTCCTTGAGCGATAAGTGAATCTTCATATGCAAGATCAAGGTGGTTTTACCAATACCCCTTGCTCCTTTGGATCCAATTAATAGGGCATCCCAGACAATGGAGGTAATTTCGCTCTGCACAAAAGTGAGCGATGTTTCCTGGATTTCACGCAAGAATTTTTACTGTAGATTGTTGATAATTGCTGAATCTGGTAAGCAAAAACGGTAAAAAATTGCTAACTAGGTAAAGCAAAAATAAAAAAAATACATTCCACTCTTTTCTCTTTCCTTACTTTTTCTTTGGTCAATTACAAAAGCCTAGGAGGCATTGCATCAAAACTTAACACAAATTAAAGTAGGAAAGGCTAAAATTAGGTAACTTGTCAGGATGAATTACCTGGCACATATATATCTTTCGGGAGAAGACGAGCAGTTGAAAATCGGTAATTTTATTGCCGATTCTGTGAAGGGGAAAAGCTACAACACCTTTCCTGAGAGAATACAAAAAGGCATTATCCTGCATCGCGCCATCGATTATTATACGGATTCCCATCCAGTTGTTAAAAAAAGTGTGCATCGCTTATTTTTAAATTACAGCCATTACAGCGCTGTGATCGTAGATATTCTATACGATCACTTTTTGGCGGCAAACTGGGACGAGTATTCCAATGTTCCCTTGGAGGAATATGCCTCCGGGTTTTATGATCTCCTGAAAAATAATTATGAGGTATTACCAGAGAGGGTACAACATTTCCTTCCATATATGATCCAGGATAATTGGCTGCTGAGCTATGCCACTGTGGAGGGTATTGGCAGAATTCTCCACCAGATGGATTATCGTACCAAAAATAAATCAAGTATGAAGCTCGCTGTAAAGGAGCTGGACCTGTACTATTCTGAATTCGGGGAAGAATTTAAGTCCTTTTTTAAAGACCTGGAACATTTTACCGGTAGAAAAATTAAAATACTCTGATTTCCAAAATGAAATATATATATATCTTGCTTTTTTCCTTTCTGATCTTCTCCTGTAAAACCCAGATCCAGGGACCAAATACTCCTGTCACAAAACAATACGGATTAATTACAGAAAAAGCAATGGTGGTTTCCGCCCGGGCGGAGGCATCGAGGATTGCCTCCGGGATCATGAAGCAAGGCGGAAATGCCTTTGACTCCATGGTTGCTACGGAGATGACGCTGGCGCTATGTTATCCTTTTGCGGGAAGCCTTGGAGGGGGCGGATTTATGGTTTTCCGAAAAGCCGACGGGGAGACTGGAAGTTTGGATTTTAGGGAAAAGGCGCCTCTGGCCGCATCAAGGGATATGTATCTGGATGAAAATGGCAATCCTCTCCCCGAAAAAAGCCAGATGGGCTCTTTGGCAATAGGAGTTCCGGGCACGGTAGCCGGAATATTTGCCGTTCATAAAAAATTGGGATCTCTTCCCATTGGGCAGATCCTCTCTCCTGTTATCGACTTGGCAAAAAGAGGCTATGTGGTAACTCCCGGGCAGGCCCAAAGTTTTAATTCACACAAAGATGCATTTGATCAGGTAAACAAAACTCAGATCCTTTACAGCAAATCCATAAAAGCGGGAGATACCATTAAAAACCCTGCCTTGGCCAAAACACTTGAAAAACTGGTCGCTAAGGGAAGAGGGGAATTCTATGGCGGACAAACCGGGGGAATCCTGGTAAAATTCATCCAGGATCACGGGGGAATCATCACCCTGGAAGACCTTCAAAAATATGAAGCTCTCTGGCGAAAACCCATCAAATTTAGTTATAAGGGACTTAAGATCATCTCCATGGCTCCACCCTCCAGTGGCGGGGTTGCCCTGGCCCAGATCCTGAAAATGATCGAGGACTTTCCATTAAAACAATATGGACATAACAATATTAAAACCATACAAATCCTTACCGAGGCGGAGCGTCGAGCTTATGCCGATCGGAGTTTTTACCTGGGGGATACGGATTTTGTGAAGGTTCCGCTGGATACCTTAATAAGTGAGGCGTATTTAAAAAACAGGATGGAGAGTTTCAGTTTTGATCTCGCTACCGCTTCTTCTGAACTGGAACACGGAAAAATTCCAGGCTATCAAAGCGAGGAAACCACACATTATTCCATTGTCGATCCCTTTGGGAATGCCATTGCGGTTACCTCAACCCTGAACGGGGCGTATGGTTCCAAGCTCTATGTGGAAGAATTAGGATTTTTTCTCAATAATGAAATGGACGATTTTAGCGCGAAACCGGGAGTTCCAAATATGTTCGGACTGATAGGTGCACAGGCAAATGCGATAGAACCCGAAAAACGCATGTTGAGTTCCATGACCCCTACAATAGTTGAAAAGAATGGAAAATTCTGGATGAGCCTGGGAACCCCCGGAGGCTCAACCATTATTACCTCCGTGTTGCAAACAATTTTAAATGTTGCCGAGTTTGATATGACCATGCAGGAAGCGGTCAATGTTCCCCGTTTCCATCACCAGTGGTTGCCCGATGAGATCTTGTTTGAACCAAATGCCTTTGACAAAGAATTGCTGGAGGAGCTCAGGGCCAAAGGCTATAATATACATGAAGGAAATTCCCGCATCCTAGGAAAAGTTGACGCTATTTTAAGCTTGCCAAACGGCTCCCTGGAAGGGGGTGCCGATAAGCGCGGAGATGATACCGCTGCGGGGTTTTAGCATATTGAATTTATTCCCAAATGGGAGCAATTGCTTTAAAAAGTTCGAGGCTATATCCTAGATAAGATCAAATTATTTAACAGCTTCAGGAAAAGCCACTGAAACAGGATCCATATTAATTTGGGCTGTTTCCGGATTTATAATATTTAAATGGAATGTCTTAGATTTATAGCAAACAAGAAAACCTTATGAATTATTTGAAGATCCCATTGAGCCAGAAGGCATAGAAAATTAACCCTGCTGTTTGAGGAGGATCAAAAGAAAAACTTTAGTGGATCGAGCCCCTTGGAGGGAAATCTAAATTTAGTTAGGCTGAAATATACCCAGGAGGGAGCTTTCCC
>JBGSWA010000142.1:0-5181 GCA_041752645.1 Gillisia sp.
TGTCCGGCTCCAACAACAGTGCTAAGTTAAATGCCATTAATGCTTGGGTAGGGCGCTCCTGTGCATAGTAAATAGAACCTAATTTTATATATGCTCCGGCATAAAGCGGACGGATAGCAATTACTTGTTCCAGGACCTTAACCGCCTCCTTAAGCAGACCGCTTCCTTCGAGAGCAACGGCTTTATTGTAAAGCAACAAATGATTTTTCGGGAAAATTTCTAAGCCTTCGTCAAAGGTTGTAATGGCTTTCTCAAATTTTTTCTGTTTGATAAATGAGACCCCTTTGTTCTGGTAAAAGGAACTTTTTAAATCACCAATTTTCATGGTAAGTCCTTTGTCTAGGGTTGCAATGGCATCTTCATACCGCTCTAAAGCCATCAAATAGTAGGATTTACTAATCAGGGAATTCGCATAAGCCGTGTCATTTTTGTTGACCTTTTCCAGAACCTCCAGAACGCCCTGGTAGTCCCCTTCCTGGGATTTTAATGCAATGGAATTATTAATTTCATCGAGGTCAATAATCTCCAGTTTTTCCTGACCCATTGCGGAAAAGCTAAACAGCACTAATGCCAGTAAAATTTGTTTTTTCATTTTCTAAATTCAGTATAATCTTAAAATATATTTATTTGTTAATGAAGACCTCAAATTCTATCTAAATAAAATGTACTAGGTTTTTTATTGTTGGAGTACCCATCTCCAACACACTCATTATTGCAAAGTGTAGCTAAACAATAAGATAATCCTTTTGCTTGAAGTGCACCTCAAGCTATAGTCATATGTATAGGAATAAACCCAGGAAAAAGGGCAGGTTTATCACATTTCCAGTAAATGTATTAAAATTTTGTTAATACCACTTACGGGAATCCGT
This sequence comes from Gillisia sp., assembly GCA_041752645.1. Lineage (GTDB taxonomy): Bacteria > Bacteroidota > Bacteroidia > Flavobacteriales > Flavobacteriaceae > Gillisia. Next base: position 870 of record JBGSWA010000142.1, read on the forward strand.
AAAAATAAAATTTCTACAGGATTGCTAATAAACTTCAAAGAAAGACTTTGATTGCCTGGTTTTGTAAGAATTTTAAGCAGAAAAATTATGAGTTGGAGCTTGGCAAGGTATGCTAATTCTAACTGGCATTCCAGCAAAGAACCGATTTAGTCAACCTCAGGTTGGGACCTTCAAGTTCTTAAAATAAACAGTAGTTCTATATCTCTGGACCCGGAGAGATAAGCTCCCTTCATATTGGATTGGAGACAGAGTCTACTACAAAAGGAGCGTAATTATGGATAGTCTAGTTAAGGCAAAATATTAAGAATGTGCAATCCACAACGGAAGTATGTTTCTTAGAAAATTGTACTTCGTTCCCTCCGGCTTAAAAGGAACTAATTCAAGGCAGTTAAAAAGGGTTAAATAAATATAACTTACTGAAAAACAAACGTTAAATATTTTTATAGTACTCTATACAAGTAATAAATTGTTGTGGATAACATCAATAATCATTAAAACAATATTTATGAAACCAAAATTAATCTTATTGGCAGTGTCTTTAGTAATTGGTATATCAGCCAATCTTAATGCACAGGAAAACTATAAAAACCATGATTTTTCCATTGAAACTGTAGAAGTTGTGTATCATGAGGAATTAGGAGTGACCGTATGGGAAATAATGGTGGAAGGGATGGCCGGAAACACAAGACCTGTACCTGCAGGCCAATTTGATGGAGCGCCAGTTTTGGTTTACGTGTTTCCAACAAATCTGGAGCCTACTGACGTTGGATTCGGAAAAACTGATGGAATTGTAGCATTGGCCCTTACATCGCATCCTGACTTTGACGATACACCCCTTTGGGATGAAAACAACGACATGATTTATGACAATGATGGATTAACCTGGCATTCTCATTGGGTGATCCTGGTAGAGGATGAACGAGTGAACGGAGGTTATGCAGTAAAGGAATTCGCTTCAGAAAATCGCAAGGATGTAGTTTTACCTCCTACCAACCCGGGGATGAATCTTTATCTTGATTCTCCAGGCTATGCCATAAAAACCAAAAACAACAGCATAAAAACCGTTGTACCAAATTACAGAATCAACAATAAAACCAATTTTAGTTATGACGCTATAACCGCATTTATGAAAGTTAACACAAGCCAGAAAAACCTTCCTGTTTTAGGTGTTTATGAGGTGTATAATATTGCAAGTGGCGATCTCTCATTACCTTATGAAGTAAAAAAGCAGCCGTGAATTGGTGAGATGTAAATTTAAACTAAAAACCGGAAAGTGATGAAGAATGTAAACTTTTCCGTAACTTATTATAGCTCAACGGGAACAAATTATCAAATGGCTAAATGGGCAGAAGAGGCAGCAAAAGAAGCCGGCACAGCAGAAGTGAAATTATTAAAGGTGCCGGAACTGGCTCCGCAAGAAGCAATTTCTGCCCGTGAAGACTGGAAAAAACATTTGGAAGAAACAAAGGATGTTCCTGAAGTTTCACTGGATGACCTGGAAAAAGCTGATGCTGTAATTTTTAGTGCACCTACCCGATATGGGAATCTGCCATCCCAACTGAAACAATTTCTGGATACCACAGGTGGACTTTGGTTTAGCGGGAAATTGACCAATAAAGTAATAAGCGGAATGACCAGTGCTCAAAACACCCACGGAGGCCAGGAAACCACGCTACTCTCCTTGTATAAAACCATGTTCCACTGGGGGTGCATTGTTGTAACTCCGGGATATACGGATGAAGTTATGTTTGCAGCCGGAGGAAATCCTTATGGAGTAAGTGTCACGGCAGGAATGGAAAATCTCAACGATAATGTGAAGAAAGCGATTGCCCATCAGGTCAGACGTACGCTTCAAATTGCCGGCTGGGTAAAAACGGGAAAAGAAGAGCAAAGTTCTTAGGATAATTCGCAGGGGATTATCTGATAACATTGCAGGTAATCAACAAATTGTGAAGTTCAATGGACAACAAGCTCCGGGTTTGAACTAAATTATAGGTTAAGATTAAGAAATACTGAAATGGAAACAGTTGAACATCCTTTTGATTAGGATTCTCAGGAAATAGCGCTGTCAAAAAATAAATGGCAAATAAAGAAAAATCTGAAATTATGAAAATTAACTGGTCACTGCCTTCAACCTAACCCCGGCCATTTTTGAGTTCCAGGATTTTGGTCGCAAAAGGTTGGTTTTCCCGAGCCTGCTCGTTATTCCTTAAATCTCCGTTGATACTCAATCGTTGCGTAATATTTACTATACATAAAAAACAACTCGATATCCCATCTTTTTTTATACAAATCCGCAATGATTCTTAAAAACATCCTCAAAAATAGGCTTGCAACACCCATTTTCAAAATTTATTTCAACAAATTCGGTACTTCCCAAAGGGTTTTTTAAAAAGTGCTTAAAACAGTTGGAGGGCGGTAGCTCAAAGTCCCATTTTATCTACCACCATTACTATAAAACCCTTAAAAATGAAAGGTTATGTTGTCTAATCGAATACTACAAACGATGAGTTTCATTATCGAACCGACCTATACGAGACCCTTACGTAGATTTGTGTGAGAGGCGCACTCCGTCAATTAACGGCGAAACCGTATAATCGATTACCACTGTTTTTTACTTAGTGATTTTGTAATTGTTCACTAGCACAGAAGCTGAGATATCCAAAATTCTTTCGAGTTCTCTTATCATTTCAACTGTCAATCTTTTCTTTTTGTTTAATATTTCAGAAACCCTACTTTTTCCGCCTATGATTCCGACAAGATCTTTTTGTTTCAGGTTCATTTCCTCCATTCTAATTTTTATGGCCTCGATTGGATCAGGAGCTTCAATCGGGTAATGTTCATTTTCAAAGTTGTCAATCAACATAGAAAGGATTTCCGCTTCGTCACCCTCTTTGGTGTTAGCATGAGAATCAAATATTATTTCAAGTCTTTCAAGTGCTTTCTCGTAGTCTTGTTCTGTTTTTATTGGTTTAATATTCATCATCTTAATTTTTAAATTGTGTCCGCATCTATCTTGTCATATTCTGTATGTGTTCCCACAAACTTTATAAAAGCCCATTGTCTTAAATAATTAAACTTTACAATTAGTCGATATGAGTTTCCTTTAATGTTGAAAACCACTCTGCTGTCTTTTAAAACACTAGCATTGATATATGTTTTTTTAATATCGTTTGGAGATTTCCAATTTGATGATCTAGCAGTTTCATACCAGGTCTAAACAAAAAAATCAATAAAAAACATTAATTTTAAAAATGAAGAATACAATAAACCACGGGGGAGACTTTGTTTCAGCTACTTTTTTTGGAGAAATTCGAACATTGTAAATCTATATTTAAAATGATGAAGGTTCCATTCTACTCTTTTTCGAATATGCAAGGCTCCTGAATACTCTTCGGTATAAAAATAAGAAAATTTATGAAAGGCAGGTTCCTTTTTTTGGTTTAGGAAAGGGGTTCCGGCGGGGGATTGGATTTTGGCTTGAATGGTTCTTCAGGTAATGGAATAAATTCCTGATTATCTGTAGGGGGCAGAAGGATCCTTCCCTGCTTCCAATCTTCCTTGGCCTGTTCAATGCGTTCTTTTCTTGAAGAAACAAAATTCCACCAAATATGTCGTTCTCCCAGGGGTTCACCGCCAAGGAGCATGAGTTCTGCAGGTTCTTTGGCTATAATTATGGGATCAGCACTGGGATCAAATACCAGCATTTGTCCTGCAGAATATGCGATTCCCGAAATTTCAAGTCTGCCTTTTGCAATGTAAAGGCCTCTTTCGCTATGTTTCTCAGGCAGGCCAAAATGCGCGCCTTTTTCCAGCTTCACGTGTAAATAGAAAAGAGGGGAGAGGGTACTCACTTTATTCTTAAGCCCATAAGCATCTCCGGCAATCAGGCGCATCCACACACCTTTATCCGTAAAAACCGGTAATTCCTCAGGTTTGTAATTTTCAAAGGAAGGGGCTGCTTCCTCATACTTTTCCGGCAGGGCCACCCAGGTTTGTATCAATTCCAGCGAATTTTCAGCAAGAATTCCCGGATCTTCAAATCGTTCAGAATGAGAGATCCCGCTTCCGGCGATCATCCAGTTGACTTCCCCGGGACGAATTACCTGTTGAACGCCAAGACTATCCCTATGCACCAGTTCCCCACTAAAAAGATAGCTCACTGTGGAAAGTCCTATGTGAGGATGAGGCAGGACATCCATCGATTTTTTCAGGTCGGCACCTAAGCCAACAGGTCCACCGTGGTCCATAAATATAAAAGGGCCTACCATTCTTTGCTTGCGGAAAGGAAGTATTCTTTTTACGTGCATTC
>JBGSWA010000143.1:0-13558 GCA_041752645.1 Gillisia sp.
TGTGACTTCCCCTTTACCTTGGTTGCGCTTAAAATCGGTTCCTCTTTTCCTGGGAGCCCTGTCCAAAGTTTTGCTCCCTTTGTTGCTAAGGGCCACTTCCAGTTCGTCGCACTCTACCTCTGAGGACAATTCTTTTGGAACAAATTGATCTAAGGAACTCAATATTTTATGTCGCCAGTCAAAACTTGTCTGGATGCTGATATCTAGTTTTTTTGCTATTTTCTTTATGGGCATACCCTGTTCCATACAATTGAGATAGGATTGCCATTTGGACTTAATCTTTATACCGTACAAAGCAGTCCCCGATGTCTCACTGTACCATTTGCTGCAGTCATTGCAACGGTACATCTGAACACCTTTTTGTTTTCCGCGCTTATAAACCTTTGTGCTGGCACAATGGGGGCACGGCTTTTTATCACGATCTTTTAAAATTTCCAATACTGCTTCCTGGATGACTTTTCCCTGAAGTTCCTGTTCCATCAGAAGTTCTTCCAACAACGTGTTCTGAATACCTATTGGAAGTTCAATAAATAATTGCTTTATTTCTTGCCTCGTTTTCATCCTTAAATATACAAAAAAATTGCTGTCTGTACTATAACTTAGCCATACGATTCTAACAGAACCAGGGTCTCCCGAGTGATTTAAATTTTTTTTACTTCTAAATGATTTCGTTTGTTAATACCCCAAGTTAATAAAAGGCTCCCAGAGTTTTCAAAATGATTTTTAAAAAATATCGGAAAAATATCCAGTTTTCTTAAGGTGTAATTGGGATGTAATTTTTTTAGATTTTCCCCTTGTTTTTGGAAATTTACAGAAAGGAATGGAATTCATTTTTAAAAGTGCCATTATAACAAGGATTGCGATGATTCTTTACTTTCTAGACATCTTCAGGTTATCGATTTTCGATTGAAATAGATCCCCGTAAATTTTTCGACGAGAAAGTCATCATAAAAGTTTAAACCCTTGAAAACACTGGGGTTAAGAACGGAATAGCTTTTATAAAATTATTTTCTAAATGTTTCTCTTTTTCTAAAGTATCAAGATTGGGTAATTAATTGGAAATAAAAAATGTCGTTTTTTCGGGAAATGAGTGATATATGATATCGTTATTAAGTGTTTGCTTCAGAACCGCCTGTTTCTCTTAAAACAAAACAGTAATTAGGTATGCAGATTACCCTGGAAAACCACATTGGCACAAATTGCTAATTAATGTTTTAAAGAAAAAATAATTCATATTTATAAACCAGAGCCTAAGTCGACAAGTCCGTAATCCCAATCAGGAATTTTTGTTAACTGTAAACGTTATACTTTTAGAAGTAATTATTAGGATGGAGACTGAAGTCCAGTCCATAGAACTTTTTATTATAAACTTAATTTAGAAGGATGAGTTTTAAAGTGGGCATTACGGAAGGAGAAAGAACAGCTTATCACCTTCCGTTATGTTCACACTCCCAAATTAATGTTTCTTTTTTTATATTTTAGGAATAAGCATCCCTTCATAAATTATTCCCTGAGAAGACATTAACTTAGTACCTAATAATCTGGCAGCCAGGGGAGCAATATCTATAATTTGAATTTCAGGAATTACTTTACCTTTTTCAAAGTCTGGACCAAAACCAATAAATCCTGTTTGAATATTTATATTATCAGGAAAATAACCGTGTTTTCCTCCTTGTGTATTTTTCAGTAATTCTCCTGTTCTCTCGTTAGTAAAACAAAACCCATCGCTTCCAGAAAGGGCCAATACTGCATTTGGACCAGCACCTCTTGTAATCATCTCATTTTTTGGTATAATTCTAAACATTTGTTTTATTGAAAAGGGCAAGCTTTCAAGTTTATTAAGAACCTTATCAAACGTCTTTTTATCATCTATCTCCTTTATATGGAGAAAAGCAGATCCTCCTGTGCTAAAAAAGAAAGCTTTGTCTTCATTATCATCGCCTTTGTTCAATAACCCTAACTCAACTAACCATAAATTAGGGGCTATACTGGTATGTACATTTACAAAACCATGATCTCCTGTTACTATTATATTAGTGTCATCTAATATATTTGCTTTTTTCAAACCATCCAATATAGTACTTACAGCTTGGTCTGCTCCGGCAACCGCTTTTCGCACCATATCACTTTCTCGACCGAATCTATGTTGGGCACCATCTGTATTTGGTAAATGAATTGTAAGTAAATTAGGTTTATATTTTTGCAATATATAAGAAGCAATTCTGCCTAGATTTTGATCCATTGATAATGAACTTAAATTATAGTCATTCATTTCTAATGAACCAGTTGCATGAGTTTCTATTTCTTCAAAAAGACCCTTTGGATTTGCATATTTTTGGGTAGCTCCTCTTCTGTCCATAGGGTTTTCAAAGGACCATATTTCGGGAATATTATAATCTATAAATGGATTATTTACAGATATAGGCCATGAAACGGATGCGGTTATTAATCCTTTATTTTTTACAACTTCCCAAAGTGTTTGTGACTTTATTTTAGAAAAATCATAAATCCAATTTCCTGGTTCTCCATTTTTGCCAATCTCAGTATTATAATAAATGCCATGCTTATCTGGGCCAACACCTGTTATTAAAGTAGTATGCGAGGGATAAGTAACAGTTGGGAATATGCCATTTACACCATTTGCATAAACACCATCTTCAGCCAATTGTTTTATATTTGGTGCTGGCCAAGATTGTTTGGTATAAAAATCGGGTCTAAACCCATCAATACTTATAATTACCAGGTGTTTAGCAATTTGAGATTTAGCGCTGAATGAAAGTAAGCTTACTAATAAGATGAGCGTAACTTTAGGGATTGTTTTCATAAGTATGTTAATTGAATGGAAGTATTAAACTGGACGTTTTGTTAGTAACTAAAATTTTATTCATATCATTCGTGATTGAAATATTCCCCGAGTCATTTTCTACGGAAAAATCATCTAATCCTAAGTTTAAGGGAATAAAATCTGGAATAACAGCTTTTGTAAATTCATCTGAAATATTACTATTATTTAGTTGTTCTGTCTCAGATACTGGTAATTTTATGCCTAAATCATTAGAACGTCTGCCTTCGCTAATAAATATTTCTTGGCGCATTCTATATATTAAGTATAAGGCTTCATCTTGGTTTGTTATATTATTGATATCCATGGTGGTAACCTTAGTTCCTGATACGGTATAAACCAGAATTTTATCTGCTTGACGATCTAATACATAACCAGATTCAAATGGGTTATCATGATCAAAACGTATATCAACCGCCTCTGTAGGATAATCCTCTCTATTGCTTCCGTTTCGTAATTCACGACTGTCATCAATTAATACAACAGGTCTATTTACAATAACATCATTTATTAAGTTTGTTAAAATAGTTTTAACATCTCCTATTTTATTTTCAGAAGCATAAACTTCAGCCAATATTAAATAGGCTTCTTCAGCTTTAACAATGGCCAAAGGTTTTTGATCAGAAATAGCAGTACCCTCATTATAGTACTTAGGGTCTAAAAAATCTAATCTAGGTAGTGGGGCAAATCTATTTTCATTAGCCGTAAAAGTAGCATTTTGCATTTCATTCATAACCCCATTTGTACCATCAAAAGTGACATTATAAAGTAAATCTGTGTGTCCAATAATATCGTTTGCAAATTGTTTAGCGAATTCTGAATCTCCTAATGAGCGATAGACTCTAGCTTTTAACAACTTATAAACTAGCAGGATATTTGTATCAGATTCTTTTTCAATGGCCAAATCTAAAAAATCTAAACTTTTTAATAGCAAGTCCTTTGAGGAAATAGCTTCGGCATTATTATCATCGGGAAGACCAACAAAATTTTCACCTGCTAAAATCAGCGCATAAGCTTTAGAAAAATAGGTATAAGACCAATCCGAATCTTTTGCTTCAGGATTATTTGGTAAAACCTTTTCAATACCATATTCAGCCATTTCGCGTAATGCTCCAATTTCAACTTGTGTACGGTTAACATCCAAGTCTGAAAAAACTATTTGCGGTGTATCAAAGACTTTGCTATATAAGGTGTAGTTGTTGAAATAATTATCTGAAATCATTTCGGAATTAATAACAACCTGGTTCATGGTGAGGGCTAATTGGCGCTTTAAACCATTTGTCCAGCTACTATCAGGGTTGTAAGTATCTAAATAAACTTCTTCTGTTACATTAGGATTGTCCACACACGAGGTTAGGGTGAAAACTATTAATGCTATATATACAAATGATATTTTCATAATAATATTATTTAATGGATTTAAAAATTGAATTTTAATGATGTTATGAACTGACGAGGTGCAGAATATGTAGCATAAGAAATACCCCCTGTTGAAGCGCCGCCTTGTCCTGTTGCAGAACCACTTATGGTCGCTTCTGGGTCAAAAGAAGAAGATGTAAAGTTAAAAGGGTTATTTACACTAAATCCTAGGGACATAGATTTTAAAGAATTATTATTTTTAGGAATAAAGTTGTAGTTTAATCCTATGGTTCTAACTTTTAAGAAATCTGTTTTTTCAGTAAAAAGATTTGTAAAGTTTAGCCAATTTGAAGTTCCATTTTCAATAACCTCTGCTTCTGGAACTATATCATCTGATGCCTTGTAAAGAAATCGAAACTGTTGGTCAAAACTATTAGCATAGGCTTCAGTTTGGTAATTAGCATTTGCAAAAATGCTAAGGTTTTTATAGTTAAAGTTAATACCCATATTTCCAAAAAGATCAGGAATTGTCGTACCTAAATAAGACTGAGGTGTTGTTGATTCTAATACACCATTTGCATCAAATACGCCTAGATTTCCTCTAATATAACCAATAGGATACCCTTCTTCCACAACGGTTTGAATTGTTCTAGCACTAAAACCATTAATATTAAATGGTGCAATACCTCCCGCGTCAACCACTAGGTTGTCTAAGGTGTTTACTGATATGTTCAAAGCTAAACTAGCGTTTTCGGTTTTTAGAGGAATAAACATTGTATTTATTTCCCATCCCTTGTTTTCAATCTCTCCAACATTATACAACTGGCTTTTTGAAAAACCACTAGAAGGCGTTGGGGGCACATAGAATAGAGCATCTTTTGTTCGAGCGTTATAGTAGCCCACAGAAAATTGGACACGATCATTCCAAAGTGATGCGTCTAGTCCAAACTCATAAGTGGTGGTTTTTTCAGGTTTTAAATCAGGATTTCCAGGTTGCCCGAAATAAGCGGCTTGCTCTCCTTGAAATCCATCAAAATCTATAGTTCTTTCATTAACAAAAGAAGGAGGTAGGTTACCCGCTAAACCATAATTAGAACGTAGTCTTAAAGAATTTACAATTGGACTACTGGAAAACCAAGGTTCAGAACTTACAACCCAAGAAAGACCAGCTTTTGGATAATATTGTGTTCCTATATTATCACCGAAGGAGGGATTACGGTCACCTCTAATTCCTAAATCTAAAAACAACCTATCCTTGTAGCCTATATTTTCCTGAACATATAAACCATAGTTTAAAACCTCGCTTAAATATTCATCACTTGTTTTTATTGCGGCCCCACTAATAGTTTTTGCGCCATCACGAATATTACTTCCATTAAATTGTATCTGATGGTCCTCGTTTCTAAATAATTGACCCCCTAAAGTGGAAATAAAGGAATAGGAGCCAGTATTAAATTTATGTTGGAGATTAAGCTCTAAAGTAATCCCAAAATATTTACGTTGAACATTATTAATACTTCCTTCCGCTTTTACTGTTCTTTGTGATGTATGTGAAAGGTATTCGTTAGTTTGAATGACTTGGTCGTTTTGTATTCTAGAATCAATACCTCCTGTAAACTTTGCTTCAAATCCTGAAAATGGATGATATATAAAGCTCTGTGAGGTAATAAATCTGTTTACATTTATCTGATTATCTTGTAAATCTTCGGCTTTATTTACAAAAGCTCTAATTTCTTCAAATTCATTCGAAGTTAGGTCGTCCAATCTATTATTAAACCCCTTATTTGAAGATGCACCACTTTCTGTAAACCATAAACCAGTATACCCTCCTTGATTTCCATTCCGATTACGCTTATAAGAGTTGTTTACAAAAATAAAGGAACTTTTGTAATTTATTTTTTTTCCTATTTTTGCACGGAAGCCAGTGCTTAAGTCTATTTTTTCATTAGCATTATTGTCGTGGATTTGAACACCCGTATTGTTTAAATAATTACCAGAGAAACTATAACCAAATCCATCATTATTGCCTCCACTAATACTTAAATTGTATTTTTGATACGATCCGGTTTTAAACAGTAAGTCTTTAGTACGATCAAAATATAAAAAATCTGTAGTTGGAGTAACAACCCCAGCCGAAGTAGATACTGTTATTTGTGTGCCATTACTACTTCCTTTTTTTGTAAAAATTTGTATTACACCATTTGCTGCATCAGACCCATAAAGTGTAGTGGCTGCTCCTCCATTAATATATTCAATCCTATCTATGTTGTCCATTGGAATATCTGCAATTGAACTCATAGCTGCGCCTGTAGAACTTCCACCCCCTAATGCGCTTGTAGTGTTAAGATTATCCATTCTAACACCATCTATGTAAAAAATTGGTGTTGAACTTAAAAATGCAGAATTAATACCTCTAGCTCTGATTATTGATGTCGATCCAGCTTGCCCACCAGTTAAATTAATTTGAGCGTTAGGTAGTTTTGTAGATAATAATTGATCTATACGTTGAGAAGAAATGTTCTCAATATCTTTGGCGCTTATGGTTTCCACATGGTTAGACAATCGTTTTTTACTTACACCTGCCCCTTGGCCTGTTATAACAACTTCATCTAATTCTGATGCATTCTGCTCTAATTTCAAACTAATTGTAGAGTTCTCATCAAGAGCAATCTCTTTACTTTTATAGCCTAAATAGGTTATCATTAGTTTTTTTACTGTAGTTGGTATAGTAATACTAAATTCTCCATTAATATCAGTGACAACTCCAATATTGGTTTCTGGTGCAAAAATGTTTGCACCTAGAATTGGAAGGTCATTTTCATCTATAACAGCTCCTCTAATTGTTCTTTTTTCTTGAGCTCTTCTATTTTTTATGGCAGAAATCTTTTTTACTAGAATACCGTTTTCCGTTATTTTAAAGTCTAGGGGAATTTTAGATTTTAATATGTTTAATACTTCTTCTAAGGTTTGATTATTTGCATCAATTGAAATTTTATTGGTAAGAAAGGATTCGTTTGAAATATAAATAAAATTTTTGTTTGCCTGATGTTCTATAAGGGTGAAAACCTGTTTGACAGGAATATCTTTTAAATGAAAATTAATCCTATTTTCATTCGGAGCGTTGTGGCCTTTTTGTTTTTCTACAACGCTAGAGTATGTGCTGGATATACATAATAAAAGTAATGTTATTAAGGTAATTATTTTTTTGTTTTTCATTTTGTATGGTTCATTTTATTAGTTTTCATTTTTCAAATTAAAATAAAGTCATCCTGCCCTATTTAATAGGGTTTAATATGTTATTGATTTTAAGGTTGTTATATTTTATAGGAGGCCAAGCCCTTACTAATGTGTTTCAGTGCCATTCCTATATGGTTTTCTACTGTTTTAGGACTTATTTCCATAAGCTCAGAGATTTCTTTATATTTAAAACCATCTATTCTACTAAGCTCAAAAATTTGAAGTGTTCTTTTAGGAATGTCATTTAAGATATTTCTAATAATATTTTGATTGATTTCCATTTGTTCCCTGGCAATTATTTCATCTTCTATGCTAGGACTTAAGGATTGGACTATAAATGGATCGTCTACAAAACTCTTATTGGTGAAATTGATTTTATTTTTTTTTCTGAGATTGTTTTTTACAATTACATAGATATATGATTTTGGGTTAATTATTTTATTTAGGTTGCTTCTATTATTCCATAGGCTTATAAATACATCAGCAACTTTTTCCTCTACTACGTGTGAGTTGGGTTCATATGCAGCACCAAATCTGCATAGATTCTTATAGTATTTTTTAAACAACATATCAATCCCCTCATAGTTGCCTTTTTGGATCTTCTCAAATAAAAGAATGTCTTCTCTCTGCAAAGCGTTGATTTCATTTTCTTTAATCATATCCATTTTCCTTAATTTGAAACTTATTATTTTTAATAGATTGTATTGATATATTTGCTATGAACTCTAAGGAAGAAATAAACTCTTTTAAATCTTGATCTTTAAATACACCTGTTATTCTTTTGTTTGCAATTCTTTCATCTTCAACATAAAAGGTTACACCATAGAATTTATTAATCTTAGTAATTGCATTTTTTATAAGGATATTATCTAGAATTAGCATATTATCCTTCCAGGCCAAAACATCGTTCAGGTTAAAATTACGTTTGGTAAGATCTCTTGTTTGGCTATTAAATACAAGTTCTTCGTTAGGTCTAAGATTTAATTCGTGATCAGAATCCTTGATTAGCACTTTAACTTTCCCTCTTTCTACAGAAATTGTTTTGTTTTCCGTTAGCGTATTTACATTGAAAGCCGTACCTAATACCTGAACATCTAGTTCTTTTGTATGAACAATAAAAGGTTTGTTTAAATTATGTTCTACATCGAGAAAGGCTTCCCCGCTAATCCAAACATCTCTGGTGGTTTTAAATTTATTGGGGTATTTTATTTCACTATTTCCATTTAAATAAACTTTTGTACTGTCAGGAAGATAAATTGTTTTATGATCTTTTAAATTGGTTGTAATGTGATTTGTATATGTTATTTCACCAGAAGAGAAGTAATAAGTGGCTAATGAAAATAATAAGAGTATACTAGCTGCAAATGCCATTTTTTTGTTGAAGCAGAAATTAATTAATTTTGATATTTTTTTTGAAGTTGGTTTATCAAAACAATTAGGTTGCCTTGTGGAATTATGAGTTGGGTAACTATCCCAAATTAGCTTGTAGTTTTGGTATATTGTTAACAGCTCCCGATCTAATGTAAGTTCTATCTCAAACACAGCTTTATCTTCCTGAGACATTTCTTTAGATAAATATCTAATACATTTTAACTCTTTTTTATTGACTCCGTCCATAAGGTCCTCGCTTTTACTTATAGGAGTCGAAAACTATGAAATACCCCCAAGAAAGAATATAAAGTGTTTGCCAACTAATCTTTAAGTAATTGTAAACTCACCCCAAATAGGAGCTTTTTTAATTTGGAAGCCAATGAAGTTGCGACAATCGCCAAGTGGGGGTCCAGGCAATTAAAGAATTATTGGAATGCCTGGTTACTTTAGTCGAACGTACAATTTACCACACTAAAGTTTCAACAACTCTAAATTGCTGATCTATACTGATTGTTACCCTGGTATCCAGAGATTTCAATCATAGTTCATCCTTGAAAAAAGGCAAAAAACAGCTATGGAATAAAATATTGAACACGAGGGGGAGAAAGATTTTGAAAAACCTTTTTGTTCTACATCCACGAAAAAACAAAGCTAATTTTGTTCATTGGCCGGACTTTGCAACGAATGAACAAATCAGGAAACATAAGGAATCGTCAAATCTTTTTCTTAGTGATCATAAGTGAAATTTTCAGGCTTGCTGGATGCAAAAAATGAAATGACATTGCCTTTGCCCCTTTAGATATGGGCATAAAATCAAATATTAAAGTCAGGATAACAGAATGGATAGATGGGTTTGTGCCGTATTACAAGTATTATCCTCGTATTGCAGGAACGGAATCCTCGTCGAAGCTTATAAAATAACTTTTCAGTAGCAAATAATTGGAGCGAATTTAGTCCAACTGCACAGAGACCCGAATCCTCGTCCAATCCTTCCTATGTGGAGCGTTATTTAAATAGTATTCACACCCTTTTTTCGCCAATTCCCGGGAGCCTTTTTCTTATAAGTTTTGTAAAGGCCGAAGCAGGCAATGACTCCCCAGGAAAAGTTGATGAAGATTACTGCCCACGCTAAATAATAAGCGCCATTGGCCACAAATAGCAGGCTGCCCAAGATATTGTACCAGTGATAGATACGATTGTCTGTAGTCCATTTTTTTACGATCAGCATATAGAAGGCAAAAAGAAAACAAAAACTACCAGCCCAGCCAAGTGTTTCAAAGAATATACCCATTGTTAAGAATATTTAAAAAGGCTTAAACAGTGGGTAATGTATAATTGTTGTTGTTTCTGGTGAGTCTCGTCTTTTCCATCAAACATTCCCATAAAGTAATAAGCGCCGTCTATTAAGGCAAAGATTATTTCGGTAAGCTCCTCGATATTGGTGTTGCAGATAACCTTGTTCTGATACGCTTGGTCCAGTTCTTCGCGTAAAACGGAATGCAATTCCAGGAGATAGCGCTTAAAGCTTTTATTAAAGGCCTCATTGCGGTAAATAAGAGCATAGCAACTGTAAAATACGCCATCGTCAAAATACTGGTTCCATTTTCTGGAGAAAAGGTTCTCTATCAGGTTCTCCAAGTCCTGCCGCTCCTTAATGACTCCCAATTCCTCTGTAAAGAGCACATTTAAATGTTGCAGCAGAATGTATTCGTTCAGGCCAAGCAGTAATTCTTCCCGCGTATTGAAATAATACATCACCAGCCCGTTGCTAATCCCCATTTCTACAGCCACCTTGGCTATAGAGGCATTTTCTAATCCGATTTGTTTGGAAACTTCATAAAAAGCTTCGATGATTTCCAGACGCCTGGTAGGCCTCAGATTTTTTCTTCCCATAGGCTTGATTTACTTATCAATGGAACAATAATACTTAAATTTTTTTACAATTAAATAGATTGAACAACCATTCAATCTATTTAACAATTCATTAACGCAGGCTTAAATTTAAGTTAATTGAATGACCATTCAATTTATATTCCTTTGAGCTCCTTTAAAAATGTATTATGAAGAAAAACATCTATTTATTCTTGCTCCTGTTGTCGGTGAGCAGCATGGCTATGGCCCAAAACAGTATTACCCCATCTAACAACCTGCCAAAAAAAGTGGTTTTCATTATTGTGGATGGTATTTCGGCTGATCAGCTCAAGTCCATAGAAACTCCTTACCTGGACAGCATTGCCAGGGAGGGAAGTTATACTGATGCTTACGTCGGAGGGCGGGCAGGTACCTATTCTGAAACCCCTACCATATCGGCTGTAGGTTATAATAGCCTACTAACCGGTACCTGGGCCAATAAACACAATGTTTGGGGGAATAGCATTAAAGAACCGAATTATAATTATCCCACCATCTTCAGATTATATAAAGACCAGTATCCGGAGGGGCGGATAGGGGTATACTCTTCCTGGTTGGACAACCGTACCAAACTAGTAGGGGATGACCTTCCGCAAACCCAACATATTAAGGTCAACTATAGCATTGATGGGCTGGAGTATGACTCCATTAATTTTCCGCACGACACACAGCGTAATTTCATGAAACTGATTGACTATACCGTAGCGGATAAGGCTGCAGAAAGTATTCTCCAGAAAGGACCAGACCTCTCTTGGGTATACCTGGAATTTACAGATGATATAGGCCATGGTTTTGGAGACAGCGAGCGGTTCAGCGCAGCGGTAAAGTTTGAGGACAGGCTGGTAGGAAAGATATGGAAAGCTGTGCAAAAACGGCAAGAGAATCATAACGAGGACTGGCTGCTTATCATCACCACTGATCACGGCCGTAGCCTGAAGGACGGAAAAGGGCACGGCGGCCAGAGCGACCGAGAACGCAGTGCGTGGATCGTGATGAATACTCCCAATACAAACACCTACTTTAAGAAGGAATTTCCCGGCATCGTGGATATTGTTCCCAGCATTGCTTCCTTTATGGACTTGGAGGTTCCCCGGAATGTTTCCCTTGAATGGGATGGGGTTTCTCTTTTAGATCCGGTAAATGTCTTCGACCTGCAAGCGGTAAAAGAAAAGAAAAAGCTGGTGCTTACATGGAAAAGCCTTGCTACGGGAACTGGAAAGATCTACCTCAGTGAAACAAATAATTTTAAGACTGGCGGCAGCGATGCCTACCTCTTTGTAAAAAACGTTTCTCTGGAAGACGGGCATGCAGAAATTCCACTCAGAAAGATCTCAGGAGACTATGCCAAACTGGTACTGGAAACCGAAGAAGGATCTCTAAATATCTGGTATACTACCAATTAAACCAACCAACCAACCAAACAAACAAACCAAACTATACAAAAAAACTAAAAAATGAAACACTATTTATTATTAATCCTGGTGCTGAGCATAAGTTCCTTTGGTTTTGCCCAAAATAAGGTGTCGGGTACTGTCACAGATGCTTCGGCTGTTCCCCTTCCAGGAGTTACTGTAATGACAGAGGGCACTAGTAATGGAGTTTATACAGATTTTGATGGACACTATTCCATAAATGTTAATGAAGGGAAAACCCTCGTGTTCTCTTATGTAGGATTTCTGCCGCAATCAAGCAAGGTTGGTACTGGCAGTTCACTAGATGTTATTTTAAATGAAGATAGCCAGCAACTGGACGAAGTTGTGGTTGTGGGTTTTGGCACCGAGAAAAAGGTAAATCTCTCCGGAGCGGTAAACAGTGTTTCTACCGAGCAACTAAGTTCCAGACCCGTCAGTAATATTTCTCAAGGCTTACAGGGAATGTCTCCGGGGCTTAATATAGATTTTGCCAGCGGAGCCCCAGGTGCCAGTCCGAAGATAAACATAAGAGGATTTACCTCCATCAATGGGGGAGATCCCCTTATCCTGATCGACAACATTCCTTCTGATATCTCTTACCTTAACCAACTTACTCCCGAGGATATTGAAAGCATTTCGGTGCTTAAGGATGCTTCTTCCGCAGCTATATACGGAGCAAGAGCGGCTTTTGGGGTGCTTCTGGTAACTACGAAGGACGGTGTCAGTGGAAAGCCAAGAATCAATTACAACACCTATTTTACAGCAGCAACTCCAACTGTCCTGCCGGAAAAAATTAGCGATCCTTATATCTATATGCGTTTGCAAAAGACATTTTCCGGGAACACCCCTTGGGATAACCAGTTCTTTACTGACGAGCAGTGGCAGTGGGCCAGAGAACGAAGTGATAATCCTTCAGGAACGGAAGCAGTTCGCCAGAATAGCAGTAACGGGATGTGGGATTATATGGGTAATCGTGACTGGTCTGAATACTTTCTCTCCAGCACTACCTATTCCCAGAATCATAATGTCAGTGTCAGCGGGGGCAACGACAGAACAAACTATTTTATATCCGGATCCTACAACAAGGATAATGGAGCCTTGATCCTGGCTGATGATTATTATACTCGTACTGGACTGCGGTCAAAAATAAATACCGAGTTGACAGACTGGCTGAGCCTTGGCAACAATACCTCTTTTATTAATGGGAAGCGAAAAAACCCCTCATATTTTGATCTTATGGGCGTTTATAACTTCAATGTTTATGATTATGCAGAAAACCCAGATGGATCCTGGGCCAACACCCCGGTAGGACGAATGGCTGCAAAGATAACCGATGGGGGCGAGGAGAATTACGCGACCAATACATTCAGGACGAATTTTAATGCGCAGGCCTGGCTGCTTAAAGATATATTAAGGGTTAATGCCC
>JBGSWA010000144.1:0-8030 GCA_041752645.1 Gillisia sp.
TGAAGAACACACGCAGACTCTTCAGAAATATTTAGATGCATTGCCCGGTCCGATGGAATCGGTTTCAATTTTCAGCATCCTTGCTGTTATTGTGCTTTTTTTGAGTGTTTTTATTACCGTTGCCGAGGTTTTTATAAAGTATTTCAATTTAAAATTAACCCAGACAAGGGAGTCCCTGGAGCTGGAGATGGGCCTGAAGACCAATACAAAAATTTCATTACAGCCCAGAAGAGTGCAATTATTGCAGGTGATCACCAATCCGGTACAAAAATGGCTGAACCTGTACGAAGTGCGTATTTCCCTTGCAAACAGTGAAGATGAGCTTCAGAAAGGTAAGATTAAAATTCCTGGGTTGGACCGGGCCACGGTTTCCAAGGTGAATTCCTTCCTCTATAGCGGCAGGCCCGGGGATTTTGGAGAAACCTTCTGCCCGGATAAATTATTGCTGGTAAGGCGGCTAATCCTTGCCCTGGTTCCAGCCCTGGGGAGTTATTTTGCAATTTATTTTGTGGAGGGCCTGTCATTTACAACCTGGCTTTTGCTGGCCGGGGCCTATGGGGTATTCGCGATTATCTGGCAGATTCTAAGCTTCAGATCCTTAAAGCTGATCGTTACCGAGGATTTTATTTTTAAGAAATACGGGGTCTGGAATAAAACAGAAGAGCGCTTTGAGATTTACAAGCTCCAGTCCATAAGCGTATTTCAGCCTCTATGGTATGAAAAAAAGAATTTAGTGAATATTATTTTTCATACTGCCGGCGGGGATATTTCCTTTCGGACCGTTAGTGAGAGCATCCTCCCGCAAATAAATTATATGTTTTATAAAATTGAATCGAATTCCAGAAGCTGGATGTAGCTTTGGGCAGGCCCTGGAAAACAAAATTATGCCCCGCTGGAATCCCTGATTTTTTTGGTTAAAATAGAAAAGAAGACCGGGGAGCGACAAAGGGGGTTAGAATTTCCTTTTCCTGGATCTTTCGACTTGAATTAACTGGGCATGCACCAATTTCCATTGATGCATCGCCCGATAGTATTTAATCGGTACCCTGAGGCACACTTATTTTATTGATGGATATTTCCTGGGATCTGATTCATTCATAATTCCATATATCTTTTCAAAAATATCTTCGGCAGAAGGTTTTGAGAAGTAATCCCCATCTGTTCCATAAGACGGCCTGTGCGCTTTGGCGGTGAGGGTTTGAGGTTTACTGTCCAGATAGCGATACGCATTCTGCACCTCCAGAATATTTTGAAGGATGTATGCCGAGGCGCCCCCAGGAACATCTTCGTCTATCACCAGAAGCCTGTTGGTTTTTTCAAGGCTCTTCACGATGTCTTTCCCAAGATCAAAGGGAAGCAGGGATTGCACATCGATGATCTCCGCATGGATCCCCAATTCTTCCAGATCGCGTGAGGCCTCCTCCACCAATCTTAAGGTGGAACCATAAGAGACCAGGGTGATGTCCGACCCTTCCTTGATGGTTTCAACAACCCCAATCGGGGTTTTAAATTCCCCGAAATTATTCGGAAGTTTTTCTTTTAACCTGTAGCCGTTCAGGCATTCGATCACTAGTGCAGGCTCATCGCCTTCCAATAAGGTATTGTAAAAGCCTGCAGCCTTGGTCATATTTCTTGGCACAAGAATATGGATACCGCGTAATAAATGCACCAGAGCTCCCAGGGGCGAGCCGCTATGCCAGATCCCTTCCAACCTGTGGCCCCGGGTCCTTACGATAAGGGGAGCCTTTTGCTTTCCTTTTGAGCGATACTGCAGGGTTGCAAGATCATCACTCATGGTTTGCAGCGCGTATAGGATATAATCTAAATACTGTATTTCTGCAATGGGCCTCAGCCCTCTCATGGCCATTCCAATTCCCTGACCCAATATGGTCGCTTCCCTGATGCCGGTATCGGCAACCCTCAGGGGGCCGTATTTGTTCTGAAGTCCCTCCAAACCTTGGTTCACATCCCCAATCTTCCCGGTATCTTCCCCAAAGATCAGGGTTTCGGGATAGGTCCCAAATATTTTGTCAAAATTATCCCGGAGTATAATCCTGGCATCTACCTCCCGGGCGTCATTGGAATAGGTTGGTTTCACCTCTTTAATTAACAAGGCATTTTGGTTGGATACGCTGTAAAGATTACTGCTGTAGTTCGCTTGGGTGGCAGAGCTATAGGAGTCAATCCACTGGATCAACTGGGTTTTTGCCTCGCTCTTTGATCCTATCAAAGCGTGAAGGCTTTTTCTGGCAGCAACCAATAGTTCTTTTTTTATCGGATCCTTTATCTGCGAGAGTTCATTTTTTATAGCCAGGATCACCTCTTTTTTATCGCTGGCATTAGCCGCCTGCTCCAAAAGAGGCAGTAGTTCCTTCTGCTTTTTGATCATAGGCAGGGTGTAAGCAGTCCAGGCCGCCTTTTTTCCATCCCTGACTAGTTTTTTGATTTCCTGATCCATAGCCTCCAACTCCTGGCGCGTGGAGAAATTGTTCTGAATAACCCATTCCTTGAATTTGACATTGCAGTCAAATTCGCGTTCCCAGGCCAGGCGATCTTCATTTTTATAGCGTTCCTGCGAGCCGGAGGTAGAATGTCCCTGGGGTTGGGTTAGTTCCCTCACGTGAATTAAAACGGGAGCGTGGGCGCCCCGGGCAATTGCGGCTGCCCTTTCGTAGGCCTCGATAAGGGCCACATAATCCCAACCCTTTACAACCAGTATTTCGTAGCCTTTATTTTCCTTATCTCTTTGAAAACCACTCAGGATCTCGGAGATATTTTCTTTGGTGGTCTGATGCCTGGCATGGACCGAAATCCCATATTCGTCGTCCCAGACGCTAATTACCATTGGCACCTGTAATACCCCGGCGGCATTGATTGTTTCCCAAAAATGTCCTTCACTGGTACTGGCATTCCCTATGGTTCCCCAGGCGATCTCATTTCCATTGTCAGAAAATTTTTCCTGGTCAATCCCAGTTACATTTCTGTAAATTTTTGATGCCTGTGCCAAACCTAAGAGTCGCGGCATTTGGCTGGCAGTTGGGGAGGTATCGGCACTGGAGTTTTTTTGCTGCATCAAATTTTTCCAACTTCCGTCCTGGTTTAAACTATGGGTACCAAAATGACCGCCCATTTGCCTTCCGGCAGACATAGGCTCGTTTTCAAGGGAGGAATCGGCATACAAACCCGCAAAAAAATTCTCTATGCTCAATGCCCCGATGGCCATCATAAAGGTTTGATCCCGATAGTATCCGGAACGGAAATCTCCGTTTTTAAATGCCTTGGCCAGTGCCAGTTGAGGGATTTCTTTTCCATCGCCAAAGATTCCGAATTTAGCTTTTCCTGTAAGGACTTCCCGTCTTCCCAGCAAGCTGCATTCCCGACTTGTAACAGCAGTTCGATAGTCCTTTAAAACCTCGGTTTTAAAGTCTTCAAAAGAAATTGATTTTTTTGAGGGTGTTTCGATTTGCATGGAATTAGTTTGAATAAATGCGTTGAATAACAAATGTAACAAAAACTAAGCGTATATGCAATTCATCAATTAGTGGATTTTTTTAGATTTATTTCTGAAATAGCCGAAATGAACACAAATTTTATAATTATAGTAATAAAATTAGTTAAAAACCGAGAATTGTATAATGCTCCTAATAATATTCAGCTAAATTAAAGCTGGGAATATTTGCTGTTAAATCTTTTTTTAGTACCACTCCCTGGTGAATAATTTAATCAAGGTGTTGATGTCCAGGGTAACAATAAACCTTATTTTCTGGTCGTAATTTTTTTGGCCGATTTCCCAGCCTAAATTAGAGTACACCGGGAAATACAATTCAAAATAATCGGATACCATGCTCACGCGGATCCCTGAATCGTATAGGAATTTTACATTGTCCCCCTTGTTTTTAACCAGTCCTACATCGCCGTATGCAAAGATCCATTTCCAGATATTGGTACTGGCATTCACTGTGGAGATCCATTGGTTGGCAAATTCAGGTTGCAGCTGGGATTTAAACCCTCCCTCTGCAGGGATGATTTGCTGACTGAAAAGTCCGCTGTCCTGGCTCCTCCCGTAGTAATTATAATCAAAAAGATAATCCGTAGGCCGATCCAGGGCAAAACTAAAAAAATCATTGTCCTGCTCGTCGTTGTATAAAAAGGCGCCCGCATAAAACCTTAAATTCATCTGGCGGTTATTCCTGAATAATTTTCTGTATTCCAGATCCAATGCCACCTTGCTGAAATTTTTTGCTATTTGATAATCCAGGCTTCCCGAGAGATAATCCACCAGGTTGGTATCGCTGTAGTGGTAACTGATGTCCACCACATTATAATCCGGTTGTTTTACGGGATTCAAGGGATTGATATCCCGATTCACATTGACGTTTCTTATGAGAAGTCTTTGGCGCTGATTGTCCCTTAAATTCGAATTCCGGTAATAAAATCCCAGAAAAGGGGAATATTTCCGGTAGAATAAATCGTACCCATATGAATAGCGGTTTCCACTAATGCCATACACCAGGGCATATAAATTTTGATTCTGATAATAATGGGTGTTGCTTACCGATGCAGAACCCACCACTGTTTTGCTGGTGAGACCATATTTGGGGGATAATTTATAATTGAAATTTTTGCTTAAAAAGGTTTTGTTGTACAATTTAGGTCCAATGGAAATACCGTCGTACAGGTTGTAATCAAACTCTGGCATAAAAAACATTTGGCTGTAGTGCGGGTCTTCCACATCCTGCAGCAATCTAAATTGAATTGGTTTATTGAGCAAGGTATTTACCCTCTTGTAATTATTACGCTGATTTACCTCCGGGATTATTCCTTCATAATTTAATGCCAGTCGATCGATGCTGTCCCTGGGGATGGTGACCTTTTTAGTCTGGTCGATATCCTCCACCCAGGTTTTAAAAACTATTTCTCCGTCTTTAAGGCCATATAAGGAAACAGGCATCGTATTGTCCCGCTTATTCTTTATGGTTACTTCCAGGGAATCGGGGGTTTTAGTAAGCTTTTTGATCTTAAAATCTATTTTTTTATTGGTAGCCACATAATCCTGGTAGAACCAGGTGAGCGGCTTTTCTGAATTTTTTTGTAAAATACGGAGAAAGTCATTTTCACTGGCAGACTTTAATAGATATTGCTCATAAAATTCTGAAATTGAATTCTTTACTTCCTCTCCTCCCAGGAAATCATCGAGATATTTTAAACCTACCCCGGCCTTATATGCATTGGATATGTTAGAATTGAATTTCACAAGGGAATCCTGCGCGATCCCAAGGGGTTGATCCATATCCATCCGCGCCATATGCAGGTATAGAAAAGGGTACTGGTCATTGAATTCAAGATCGGCAGCGTGCAGCCACCTAATTCCAATGATGTTGCTAAAACTTCCCAGAACCTTCATCTTTGGGTAGTAGAGATCGACATAATCCATCATCAGGGAGATTTGAATGGCATCATAGACCCATTGCTCTTCCCTGGGATTTAAAAAAACAGTATTCCTAAGATAGTTTGCGGTAATGACCTTTAACTGTTTGATATCATACTGAAATCCATCCGGAAAGGGCCTGAAAAACCCGGGTAACTGGTTTAACCCGTAGACCGGATTGATGAGGTAATCATCCTTGGTCACCATAATGGATTTATGGGGGTACGGCCCCAGCCGGATTTCAAGGAATTTTAGGATCCTGTTCAGAACAAATCCCTTCATCCCTATAATCAGGCCATCATCCTCCAGATTGGTCAATACATCCTTTGCATTGACATCGAACACCTCGAATTTAAAAGTCTTTGTGAGGTATAATTCGGAGGAAACAATGTTTTCTCCCGATAAATACGTGGTTTTAAAATCATTCTGTGTATGGCTTCGCTCCTTTTCAAGTGGGGAGGCCACATAAAAATAGGGACGGGTCGTCAGTTTTAGCTTTACCCTCATAGGAGGGGTGAATTGGTCGCGCAGGTTTTTATCGCTGTAAATTTGCCAGGTACCATCAAATACTGCCGGGGTGATGTACCAGTACTTGAGTTTAAAATTTCCCAGCTCGTCAACTCCGTATTTGGTGAATTTCTCAGAAGGGATTTTTACCTGATATAACAAGTGGAGCTCCGTTTTTTCCCCGGGAGCTAAAGGCTGCTCCAGGACTACCCGAATAATATCCGGAAGGCCCCCTGGCCTTTGCCAGGTGTAGTTAATCGAATCTCTGTTTGTAATGCTGTAAATCTTGGTAAATCCCCTTTCCTGGGGTTTTGCAAAATGAAAACGCCTCAAATAATCCTCGGCAAACCTGTGCGCCAGGGGGGTGGTTTTATCCTTAAAACTATTGGCCCAATCGTTTAAGTAAATTACGGACAGTTCCTTTTTGCTGGTGTTTTCATATTGAATTTCCTGCCTGATGTCAAAGCTATGGGTAGAATCGTTTAAAACAGCGGCAATATTCATGCTGGTTTGCCCAAATCCAGAAGGAATCCAAAGACCTCCAATTGCCAAAAAAAGAAATAATGTGAGCTTCAAATTGCGATAGAATTAATTAATAAAAGAACTTCAGCTTAAATATAATTAACGACAGTACCCCTCTTAAATCCATCCTATATTTTTTTTACTGCTGAGTTTATAAAATATATAAAGCCCTTAAATGCCTAAAATAAACAAGTGCACCGTTTTTATCTCAGAGTGAGAAGAAATCTTTTTTAGGTGCTTCTTCCAATCTTATTTTCACATAAACTGTTCCATTCTATTACCAGGAGTACCCTGCTTTTGTTTTTTATATTATTCTGAGCTGCATCCGCCTGTATTATTCTTAAGTTATGCTGATTTCATTAAAAATTAGGACTTAAATTGTATTGGTCATAAAACTTATCCAGGATTTCAATCACCTCGTCTTCAGAGTCGACCAATTTTATAAGGTCCAGATCTGCTTCATTAATATTTTCAAAGGACTGCATCACTGTATTGCGGATCCATTCTATCAGGCCGCCCCAGAATTCGGTTCCCACCAATATAATTGGAAAGGCATCCACTTTATTGGTTTGGATCAGGGTAATGGCTTCAAAAAGCTCATCCATGGTTCCAAATCCGCCGGGCATTACCACAAAACCCTGGGAGTATTTTACAAACATGACCTTTCTGACAAAGAAATAATCAAAATCCAGGCTTTTGTTTCCATCGATATAAGGGTTGTCGTGTTGCTCAAATGGCAGGTCAATGTTAAGTCCAACCGAGGTGCCCCCTCCAAGGTGCGCCCCCTTGTTACCGGCTTCCATAATTCCAGGGCCTCCCCCGGTTATCACGCCATAGCCGTGATCGACAATTTTTTTAGCGATTCGTTCGGTTAGCTTATAATAGTTTTGATCAGGTTTTGTGCGGGCAGAACCAAAAATTGAGACGCATGGCCCAATTTGGCTCAGCTTTTCGTAGCCTTTTACAAATTCCCCCATTATTTTAAAAATCGCCCAGGAATCGTTGGTCTTAATCTCGTTCCAGGCTTTATTTCCTTGTTGTGCTCTCATTCTAATTATTATCGGTTGGGTTATTAATCAAAATTTCGTGTTTTATTTAAAATTGCAAATTTTATCAAAAGATGAATATAAATCAACGAAGTTCCCTGAGGGGTTTATTGTTCCACTTTTTTAGCAGCCTGCCTGCCGGGGCAAGGGCATAATAAAATGTTTTACAATATTTCAATAATTTACTCTACGCCAACTTGGGTGCTATCAGCACGATCACGAACTTAATAATTCATTGTTACTAAATCTACTTTATTTTAATTCTTTTCTCAGAAAATAGGAGGTGTAACTCTTTTTGTGCTTTGCAACGAGTTCCGGGGTTCCCGATACAATGATCTCTCCGCCGTTTTTTCCGCCCTCATATCCAATATCTATGATATGATCGGCCATTTTTATCACATCTATATTGTGTTCAATTATCAAGACCGTATTTCCTTTATCTGCCAAACTATTCAACACCTCCATCAAAACCCGGATATCTTCAAAATGCAAGCCGGTGGTTGGTTCATCAAGGATATAAAAGGTAT
>JBGSWA010000145.1:0-8185 GCA_041752645.1 Gillisia sp.
TTTTTAAATTGAGCCTGAACTTTAATTCAACCGTTGCAGTAGGAGAATAGGGCAAAAAGGAATTGATAAAATCCCGGTAGCTCATGTTTTTTGTATCGTGCATTATATAAGAGTCATCTGTAACTCCAAGTTGAACAAACATATTCCAGGCCCTGCTAAAACCAATCCTTCGAATTGTACCCCTGTAAAGTGTTAAAATATCTTCCAACCCATAAATGCTCCGGTAGTCCAATGAATTTCTGTTGGCGTAGCCTTCAAATTTTCCGTACCCATCTATGTGTAAAAATTCTGTCCTTCTGAATAATCTGTGATAAGGGATATATTTATATTTTCCTTCCTGGACAAATTCAGCAACGCCACCCTGGCCGGCTAAAACTACATTTCTGGGGTTCCAGGTAAATTTATAATTCCAGAGATTGTTATCGCTTTCTGGAGCTACCAGACCGCCGGTAAAGGATTCAAACAACAACATTTTTCCACCCTTCTTCCGAATACTGTCTATTACTCGCATGGCACTCATATGATCAATTCCTGGATCTACGCCTATTTCATTCATGAAAATAAGGCCGTTTTTTTTTACCTCCTTGTCCAAAGATTTCATTTCTTTGCTTACATATGAGGCGGTAACCAGGGACTTTTTGAATTTAACACAATCCTTTGCAGCTTCAATGTGAAATCTCGCCGGGAGCATGGATATTACAATATCTGCATTTTTAATGGCCGATCCCCGGTTGGCTTTGGCAGAAACATTTAGCTGAATTGCCTTACATCTTGCATGGTTGTTACAAAGTTTATTGGCTTGCTCTATCTCGATATCGCCAATTGTGAGGAATAAATTTTCTTTTTCTGATTTTTCTAATAAATAGGCTACTAGTACCGAGGTTGATTTTCCGGCACCAATCACTAATATTTGTCGCATATTCAATTTTCTTAATTAGCTTTGCAAGCTTAGAGTTACGAATGTACTTAATAGTTTACTTCCAAAAAATTATTCTATGCATAGAAGATTTTATATTGCAGGTTTTTTTTTCGGACTCCTTGGAATAATTCTGGGAGCCTTCGCCACTCATGGTTTAAAGCCAATAATCACACCTCAGGCTATGGATGCATTTGAAACAGGAGCGAGATTTCAAATATATCATGCCTTATTGTTTCTGATTTTGGGAAACATCAAAGAATTAGATAAAAAAATTGGAAATTGGGTGTTTTACCTGCTATTGCTTGGGGGGTTATTTTTTTCAGGATCCATCTACCTATTGTCAACCAATGCAATGACAAGTATCGATTTTAGTGTAATTGCCTTGATAACCCCTCTAGGAGGAAGTTTGTTAATCCTAGCCTGGACCGTGCTGCTGATCCATTTTATAAAGTTAAATAAGAAATAAAAATAGGGAATTAAACTGTTAACTGTTTAAGAATAAATATTTTTGTTAGCCTAAACACTCACTCAACTTAAATTATGGAGGCAAACAAACAATTTACGAAAACGATATCGCTGTAAAATTATGGAATTAAAAACGCAAAAATTCACTACCAGCTTTCTCAGGAAGAACTTCACAGGATCACTATACAAAAAGGCCAGGGGGGTAGAAGCAAGCTCGGGTGCTTTGGCAGTAAATACAGGAATATTTACTGGGCGTTCCCCAAAGGACCGATTTATTGTAAAAGATGAGATAACAAAAGATGAAGTTTGGTGGGGAGAAATCAACATCCCGTTTGAATCTTATAAATTCGATTTATTATATAAAAAGGTAGTAGATTATCTTTCGGAAAAGGAGTTATACGTTCGGGATTCCTATGTTTGTGCTGATAAAAATTACCGTCTTAATCTTCGTTCGGTAAACGAGTATCCTTGGTGTAACTTATTTGCTTTCAATATGTTTTTAAGGCCGGCCGCATCTGAATTGGAAAACTTCGATGAAGACTGGATCATAATTAACGCTCCGGGTTTTGAAGCCAATCCCTCTGTGGATGGTACCAGACAAAGTAACTTTACCATTCTTAATTTCAGTAAAAAAGTAATATTGATAGGGGGAAGCGGATACACAGGAGAAATAAAAAAAGGTGTTTTTTCGTCTTTGAATTTTTTCCTTCCAGTATTTAAAAATGCTTTCCCAATGCATTGCTCCGCCAATATTGGGGATGATGAGGATACCGCGATTTTCTTTGGACTTTCAGGCACTGGGAAAACTACCTTGTCCGCAGACCCTAAAAGAAAATTGATAGGGGATGATGAACATTTCTGGACCAAGGAAAATACAGTTTTTAACATTGAAGGTGGCTGTTATGCCAAAGTAATTAATCTATCAAGGGAAAATGAATCCGATATTTACAATGCTATTAAGCAGGGGGCCATGTTGGAAAATGTTATTTTGGATAAAGATGGACATGTATATTTTGAAGACACCAGCATTACTCAAAACACTCAGGTTAGTTACCCTATTTATCATATAAATAATATAGCCAAACCCTCCATTGGTAAAAATCCCAAAAATATATTTTTTCTTACTGCCGATGCTTTTGGGGTATTGCCTCCTATTAGCAGACTTACTCCGGGACAGGCAGCTTATCACTTTATAAGTGGCTATACTGCTAAGGTTGCGGGAACCGAAGATGGAATAAATGAACCAATGCCAAATTTCTCCGCGTGTTTTGGCGCTCCCTTTATTCCATTGCACCCAACGAGGTATGCAGAGATGTTGAGTGAAAAAATGCGAGGGGCAAAAGTCAAAGTTTGGTTGGTAAATACCGGTTGGACTGGTGGCCCCTATGGTACAGGAAGCAGGATGAAGCTGAAATATACCAGGGCTATGATTGACGCTGCTTTGGAAGGTAAATTGGATGGTGTAGCCTATGCCATCCATCCGGTTTTTGGTTTGCAAATGCCTTCGGAATGTGAAGATGTGCCAGAAAAAATCTTAAACCCTGTAAATACCTGGGAAAATAAAGATAATTACGATGCAAAAGTCAGGGAACTGGCGAATTCATTTAAAGCCAACTTCAAGAAATTTGAAGAATATGCCAATAAGGAAATCCTTTCCGGGGGTCCGTTGGTTTAAATAAAAATATCATTAAAATAAAAAGGCCGATAATTATTTTAATAATTATCGGCCTTTTTATTTTCGATCGAGTTGATCTTTATTTCTTATTGGCTTCTTTAATATATTTATGAAGTGCCATTGTCATCGAAGGAGTTTCCGGGGTTGGAGCCATTATGTTTACTATAAGGCCATTGTCTTTGGCGGCTTTTACAGTTGTATTTCCAAACACGGCAATTCTTGTTTCTTTTTGTTCAAAATCAGGAAAGTTTTCAAAAAGTGATTTAATTCCACTGGGGCTAAAAAACACAAGGATATCGTAGTATACATCCCTTAAATGAGTGAGATCACTTACTACGGTCTTGTAAAAAACGGCTTGTTTCCATTCGACACCCAATTTATTCAACGTCTTTGGAATATCAGGTTTCAACATATCCGAGGTAGGCAATAAAAACTTTTCGTTTTTATATTTTTTAATAAAGGGAGCCAGCTCCGAAAAATTACGTTTCCCTACATATATTTTTCGCTTTCTGTATACAACATATTTTTGCAGATAGTAAGCTACGGCTTCGCTCAAACAAAAATATTTTAGCGTTTCAGGAACCTTAAAACGCATCTCCTCTGCAATTCTGAAAAAATGATCCACCGAGTTTCTACTGGTTAGAATAATCGCAGTATATTTAGTGAGATCTATTTTCTGGTGTCTAACATCCTTGGATGAAACCCCTTCAATATGGATAAAGGGAATGAAATCAATTTTTACACGTTGTGATTCTTCCAGGTCAAAATAAGGTGAATTTTCTATTTTTGGTTCCGGCTGAGAAATCAAAATTGTTTTCACTTTCATAAGATGTCGATTTTTGTTAACCTTAGCTTGTTGTAATTAGCTTATATAAAATAATATACGGGGTGATTTCCAGTGCGCAAAGGTACAAAATAAAATAGAACCAATAGCTTATCACTTGTGCTTCATTTTTAATAATAATGCGAGAAAAAGTTAAAATAATTGCCGTAAAAAAGAGCCCTATAATAATATATATTAATAGATAATTCAAATTATCTGAATAAATCAGAAGTATCGAAATAGGAAAGATAATAATAGAGATGAAATTTCGATAGGTATGCTTTTGAAACAAATAATGGTCTATATAGTCATCAATGTCAAAAATGTTTGCAATAATTTTTTCGATGAAGATTTTTAACAGCACAAAAAAACTGTAACCGGTAATTATCCGCAGAAGGATCATTTCGGTATTTTCGATACTGGAAGGCCCAAAAGCACGGTATAAAATAAACAGGAAAAGTGAAATACTGAGGATATGAATTATGAGCATCAGGATATTAAAGCCAAACAGCGCTTTGTGTTCCCGTGATTTAATCATCATATATTTCCCGGAGGTAATCAGGGAAACAAAATCCTCAAACCTGGCTTGAAACATTTTTTTTGCAAGGACCAGTAACAATAGCACCAACAAAATAATAAGGGTCAGTAAATCATTTGAGGTGGTATATCTTTCTATGGCTTCCAAATATAAAGTTTTCACAAAGGTATAATAATAGCGGTAAATGTTGAATGTTAATTGAAGTTGCTAAGCGCAAAAATAGTTACATTTGCGTAAAATAAAAGGCATGTCCAATGGGATTATTATTATACCTACCTATAATGAAATTGAAAACATTGAGCGCTTAATAAGGAATATTTTTTCCTTACAACGCAAGTTTCATATTTTGGTTGTGGATGACAACTCTCCTGATGGCACTGGTTCAAAGGTAAAATCTTTACAAACTGAATATTTTGGTTCTTTGTTTTTGGAGGAGAGGGAAGGAAAAATGGGGCTGGGTACTGCATATATCCACGGTTTTAAATGGGCTCTGGAAAGGAAATATGAATATATTTTTGAAATGGATGCCGATTTTTCTCACAACCCGAATGACCTCATCAGGTTATATAATGCCTGCGAAAAGAATGGGGCTGATATGGCGATAGGTTCCCGATATGTAACTGGTGTAAATGTTATTAACTGGCCAATGAGCAGGGTGCTGTTGTCCTGGCTGGCTTCAAAATATGTACGTGTGGTTACTGGCATGAATATTCATGATACTACCGCCGGATTTGTTTGTTATAAGCGAAGAGTGCTGGAAAAAATAAATTTAGACAAGATCCGTTTTGTAGGATATGCTTTTCAAATTGAAATGAAATTTAAGGCACATTTATTAAAATTTGATATAATGGAAATTCCTGTAATATTTACCGATAGAACTAAGGGAACTTCAAAAATGAGCGGTGGAATAATATCTGAAGCTGTATTTGGTGTAATTAATATGAAATTAAAAAGTCTTTTTAAAAGATATCAAGATAATGAAGAAGGTTTTAATTAAAAATGCGCGTATTGTAAACGAAGGGACAATCATCGAAGGTGATGTTTATATAGTGGATGGGATTATTGCAGAAATTGCCGATAGCATCAGTGCAAAATCTCCCGATGTGGTGATAATTGATGCAGAAGGAAATTATCTTTTGCCTGGGTTAATAGATGATCAGGTTCATTTCAGGGAACCGGGATTAACCCATAAGGAAACTATTGAAACCGGTTCCCGTGCCGCAGTTGCTGGCGGAATCACCTCTTTTATAGAAATGCCCAATACCATTCCGCAAACTACAACTATAGAGCGGTTAGAGGAAAAATTTGATTTGGCCAAAGAGGCTTCTTACGCCAATTACTCCTTTATGTTTGGGGGTACAAACGATAATCTGAATGAAATTTTAAAGGTTGACCCCAAAACAACCGCTGCTTTAAAACTATTTTTAGGTTCTTCTACCGGGGATATGTTGGTGGACGATCCAAAAATATTGGAAGAGATCTTCACCAAATCTCCCTTGATGATAGCCGTGCATTGTGAAGATGAGGCTACAATTCAACAAAATTTAAGCCAATATAAGGAGCGTTACGGGGATGATATTCCAATTGAATTGCATCCAAAAATAAGAAGTGAAGAAGCTTGTTACCTTTCCTCCTCCAGGGCCGTTGCATTGGCAAAAAAAACAGGAGCCAGATTGCACGTTTTTCACCTTTCCACTGCCAAGGAAATTTCCCTTTTTGAAAATAAAAAACCTTTAAAAGACAAAAAAATAACAGCCGAGGTTTGTGTACACCATCTTTGGTTCAACGATTCCGATTATCAGAAAAAGGGAACCTTAATAAAATGGAATCCTGCAATTAAAACCAAACATGACCAGGAAGCATTGTTGCAGGGACTTATTGATAATCATATTGATGTTGTGGCTACAGATCACGCTCCACATACAAAAGAGGAAAAGAAAAATGTGTATACCAAAGCACCAAGTGGAGGGCCTTTGGTTCAGCACGCACTTCCTGTAATGCTTCAATTGCATCACCAGGAAAAAATCAGCCTGGAAAAAATAGTGGAAAAAATGTGTCATAATCCCGCAATTTTATATCAAATTGAAAAGCGGGGATTTATAAGGGTTGGTTATAAAGCCGATTTGGTTTTGGTAGATCTAAATGCCCCCTGGGCCGTACAGCCAAGTAATACGGTTTATAAATGCGGATGGTCCCCTTTTGATGGCGTGACCTTTAAATCCAGGATTACCCATACTTTTGTCAATGGCAGATTGGTATATAAAAATTTCCAATTTCTTCCTTTTGCCAAAGGCGCGGAACAGTTGACATTTGACAGGTAGAGGCATGAGATTTAAATGGATCCTGATATTCGCGGTTTTTATTGTTTCCTGCCAAAAGGTGGAGGAAATCAATAAACCGGAAAGCCTTATTCCCGAACAAAAAATGGTGGAGGTGTTAACCGACTTGTCCGTTTTATATTCCGCGAAAAATTATAACAAGAAGATCCTGGAGGAAACCGGCTTGCCTCTTAAAACGTATTTATACGAAAAACATCAAATCGATAGCCTTCAACTCGCACAGAGCACTGAGTATTACGCTAAAAATTACACCCAATTTAAAAAAATTTACAACCAGGTAAAGTTCAATCTGGATAAAATGAAGACCGATCTGGAAGTAATTCAGGCCGAGGAAGAGTGTGTTAGGGATTCTATTCGCGATGCAAAAGCTACCGCAGATTCTTTAGGAGCAAACCCTGAAAAAAACAGAAAATTGCTCGACAGTTTAAAATTGATACCCGCTCAAAGGGAAAGGCAAATTGAGGATGAAGCATAAGATCAATGTTCCTTTCTGAATATTTTTCCGGTTTCAAGAATTACCTTGCTAATCGGAGTAAACTCAATGGAAAATCCCGATTTTAATTTCCCGGAGCTATAAAAAGTGTTTTTGAACAAGGATTTATAATCTTCTCGGGCAATAAGTCTTTTAGTTCCAAATAAAAAATTGGCGATAGATTGAAAAATCCATCCTATTAATACCATCCAGGGTTTTAAGGGTTTTTTTGGGGAAGGTTTTTGAATGCTTTCTGCAACAAGGTCCAGGACCTCCTTAAAGTTCAAATTTTCAGAAACCACTATATATTGCTCATTTTGGACGGTTGATTCCATCACAGTAATTGCAGCCTTTACCACATCCTGAACCCCTACGAATCCTGTTTTTTTTGGAAAATGATACTTTAAACCTTCATTTATTTTCTTAAATAGTAGGCTGCTTCCAGCGCTCCAGAAACCCGGGCCCAAAATAACTCCCGGATTCATTACAATTGCAGGAACCCCTTCCTGAGTACCACGCCAAACTTCAATTTCGGCTCCGTGTTTTGAAATTGCGTATTCACTGTGGTATTTTTCCTGGTTCCAGGTAAAGTTTTCGGTCACAAATTTTTCTCCCAGGCTTATATCCATCGCAGCAATTGAGCTAATGTAGCAAAGTTTTTCAATCTTAAAAACAACACACAAATTGACAATATTGGCGGTTCCTACAATATTTACCTTGCGCAAAGCCTTTTCATCAGCAGGATTAAAGGAAATCAGTGCGGCACAATGGTAAACCGTGGTAATCCCTGAGAAAGCTTCGGTTAGGGCTGGAATATCATTCAAATCGGCTTCTTTCCATTGAATTTTACCGAATAAAAAATCGATTTCATCAAGTGGGATATAATAGGAAAACACCTTCCTAACAGCCTGAAGATCGCTGTCTTTTCTGTGAATTGCCCGCACTTGAGTGCCA
>JBGSWA010000146.1:0-5291 GCA_041752645.1 Gillisia sp.
TTAATATCAACTTTTCCTGTCGGTAGCAACCATAATGGAAACCTTGTCGTTGCTCACACCCCTTTTTGTTTTCCGGTCACTTGGCCTTTTGTAAGGTTTCCTGTTCAAGTTCCTGCTGCCTTTGTTATAGAAAAGACAAAAAAATCCTCAACTAAAGCGGTAGACCTTGCAAAGAACGTTGCTTCGGATATTTCATCTATAAAAACCTATAGTTCAATTACAAGTCGATATGAAGATTTAATCATTCCACAACTTTATAAAACATAACCAATTGTTTTAAATAAGTTGAGGGAGAATTCTTCCTAAATAATTCCTCACTCTGATGAAAGGTAAGCATCTAAAATTCTGATATTATTTTAAAATTAGAAAAAATAGAAAAATTGTTATACAACCTGAATTCTGATTAACGGGCCAATACAAGACACTTTCCTTTATTATTTAAATTAAATCTAAATAAGCTTGTGCGTTACATTTATGTCAATTATTTTTGCCTCGCTATTTAAAACCAATCTAAATAAAATGAAAAACATATTGTTATCTGTTTTTGTGGTGTTTATCGCACTTTCCGCAAATGCCCAGGAAAAAAAAATCAAAAAGAAGTTAGATACTGTAGAATCATTGAGTGAAGTGGTTATTTCTGCGAATGTTCTTTTTGGAAGCAAATTTGAAGCACAGAACAGAACCGGATCTGCCTATTTTCTTTCTCCGGCAGAACTCAAACAACACAATTACACAAATGTAAACAGGCTACTCAGTTCTGTCCCCGGGGTAAATACCTACGAGGAAGATGGTTTTGGACTTCGCCCCAACATCAGTTTAAGAGGTACTTCTCCCGAAAGAAGTTCCAAGATCACCCTTATGGAAGATGGGGTTTTGATTGCTCCGGCTCCTTACAGTGCCCCTGCTGCTTATTATTTCCCATCCATTGCTAGGATGGAGGCGGTAGAGATCCTTAAAGGCAGCAGCCAGGTCCAATACGGTCCAAATACGACTGGAGGTGCCATTAACTTTGTGTCATCCCGCATTCCATCAACTTTTTCAGGTTCTCTGTTCTCAAATTACGGCAGCTTTAACACGACTAACCTACATGCAAAAATTGGTAATTCTCATAAAAACTTTGGATATCTGGTAGAATATCAAAAGAACCGATCAGATGGATTTAAGGATTTGGATAATGGCGGCAATACCGGATTTGACAAAGATGATTTTGTCGTAAAATTCAGGGTAAACACAAATCCGGAAGTTAAAGTTGGACAGGCACTTGAACTTAAATTTCAATATTCTGATGAAACTTCTAATGAAACCTACCTGGGTTTAACCCAAGCAGATTTTGACCGCACACCTTTCCGAAGATATGCCGCTTCACAAATGGACCAGATGAATGCCGACCACTTGCAATTTATGGCCACCCATACTCTGAAATTCAGTGATTATTTTAATATCACCACCACAGGTTATCATAATGAATTTAGCCGAAACTGGTATAAGTTGAATGATTTAACTGCTAATGGAGAAAAATTGAGTTTGGCAAAGCTCCTTGAAAATCCTGATATGTATACTGATGCTTATTCTGTTATTACCGGAAATTCCAGTTCTGAAGAAAATGCCTTACGGGTAAAAAACAATAACAGGAACTATACTTCAAAAGGAGTGCAGACCAAAATGGATTACCACTGGAACACCGGGAATGTTTTCCACGATTTTGAAGTGGGTTTACGATATCATTTTGATGAGGAAGACCGCTTTCAATGGGTAGATGCCTACCAGATGAATAACGGGATCATGACCCTAAAAACAGAGGGTACTCCCGGAACTGATGCCAACAGGATAAGTGATGCAAAAGCCTTTGCTACCTATATGCTTTATAAGATAAAGTTCAAGAACTGGACCTTCACTCCGGGAATTAGATATGAGAATATTATCCTTGGAAGAAAAGATTACGGCACCAGCGACATAGACAGAACTGGCACCAACTTAAATGAAAGAGAGAACAAAGTAGATGTTTTTATACCGGGGATTGGTTTCAATTACAGATTTGACAATTTATTATCTGTTTTTGGAGGAGTTCACAAGGGTTTTTCACCTCCGGGAAACAGCGTAGGCGAGGATTCTGAAGAAAGTGTAAACTTTGAACTTGGTTCGAGGTTTAATTTTAAGGGGGTTCAGGGTGAATTCGTTGGTTTTTACAACAATTACAGTAATTTATTGGGAAGTGACCTTGCTGCAACGGGAGGAACAGGTTCATTGGAACAATTCAATGCAGGGGAAGTAGATGTAAAAGGTATTGAATTTATAATAAACTATGATCTACTCCAATCCAGCGTTAACAATTTTAAACTACCCCTTAATTTTTCATATACCTACACCCATACCGAATTTCAAAACAGTTTTGAAAGTGAAGTTGGGATGTGGGGAAAAGTAAATAAAGGAGATCAAATGCCCTATATTCCGAAGCACCAGTTTCACATGGGAATCGGTCTGGAACACGCAAAATTTTCAGTTAATGTGAATGGACGTTACAGAGGAGAATTCAGGACTTTGGCAGGAATTGGAAACATCCCGGAAGATGAACGTGTGGACAGCAATTTTATCATCGACTTTTCAGCAAAATACCATTTCAATGAATACCTAAGCTTTACCGGGAATTTGATCAATGTTCTGGACAAACAATACGCAGTGTCAAGGGTTCCTTCCGGATTAAGGCCGGGACATCCCTTTGGAGCCTATATAGGAATAAGTGCCCAATTTTAATTGAGATTTAAGATTTGAGAATCTTAAATCTCAAATCTGACAGATTACTTTTTCTACCACAAACCTTCATTAATTTAGGTTTGTGGTTTTTTATTGGAAGAGATTCATATACTCAATCAATGCAATTTTACTCTTTTATTAATGTGAGATTGAGGGAGACAAAACTCTTTTTTTATTTTTTAAAAAGTAGTTGGTACAATATAATTCATACTGAAGTTGTAAATTTGAGAATCATTAGAATCCCGGAAATCACAACAATATATTTCATCCAAAGAATTCCTTCCCACATAAAATAAACACCTCCAAATGTGGCTGAAATCGAAATAAAAGGTTCAATTATCAGAAAAAATTTTAGCTGTTGAGGAAGGCTTGAGAATAAAAAATTCCACGCAACAAGAAAAATATAAAAGACATGGATAAAATATGGGTGTGTAAAATAGGCTGAGAGAAAAACATTCCCGGGAAATTTCTTCCTCAGCATCGGCTGATTATATTTAAAATGAAGATTTCTCTTTCCAATCTTCAATCTCCTATCAACCCACTTAATTAATTTTTTAAATACACATTCCCCTCGGCAAGATCCCGGGCGAGGCTTCCAATAGTGGTTTGCTGAAAGGACAACAACAAATTATTTCTATTTTCGGAATATTGAAAGTGCATGGGGCAGGGATGTTCATCACTACAGCTATGCAGACCCATCACGCATTCTTTAAAAACAGCCACTCCATCTATTGCATTCACAATTTCAATAACCGGAAGATCGAGTTGGTGTTTTTCGCAATAAAATCCGCCGTAGGGACCTTTAAGGGAAGTAACGATCTTATATTTACTGAGGTTTTGCAAAACTTTAGCCGTAAAAGCCGGCGGAGCTTCTATTTCTTCCGCAATTTCTTTTACGCCCGGTTTAATATTCTTCTCGGCCTGGGAGGCGATATAAACAGCAGCTCTTATAGCATATTTACAGCTTTTACTAATCATACGATCTTATTTAAAATCTTAATCCAATTTACAAAATTAAAATTAAAAAAGGATAGGTTTATCTTTTTTGAAATTTAAATTTGCGAATCGCGGCTCCTTTCAATATCTTGGGAAAACAAAAAGTTGATGATCAGTGTGCTTTTAGGCTCAAAAAATAGGTTGAGAGTGTGGCTTCAAAAGGAGAAAGAAATTAGATCATTATCAAACAAATTTTAATAAAAAAAAGAAAATTATGGAAAATAAAATTGCCTCCCTTAGAAAACTGGAAGATCAAGGTGTGAATGTAGGCCGGCTGCCTTTTTCCATACGCATCTTACTGGAAAATGCGCTTCGCAATCACGATGGTTTTGCCATCACAGATGAACATCTTGACAGCCTTTCCCACTGGGACGCTGCAGGGACAGATAAGGAGATCCCGTTTAAACCGGCCAGGGTGCTTATGCAGGATTTTACCGGCGTTCCTTCAGTTGTAGATATTGCTTCTTTAAGATCTGAAGTGATCAGAAAAGGAGGTGACGGCACAAAAATAAATCCGTTGATCCCGGTTGATCTTGTTATTGATCATTCGGTACAGGTAGATTTCTTCGGAACCAATTACTCTGAGAGTAAAAATGTAGAACGCGAATATGAGCGTAACGGTGAACGCTATAAACTGCTGAAGTGGGGACAAAAAGGACTGGATAACTTTACCGTGGTTCCTCCCGGAATGGGAATATGCCACCAGGTAAACCTTGAATACCTCGCCCGGGGAGTTATAGAACGCGACGGCTGGATTTTCCCGGACAGCCTTGTCGGCCTGGATTCCCATACCCCCATGGTGAACGGGATTGGGGTTTTGGGCTGGGGTGTTGGCGGGATAGAGGCCGAAGCAGCCATGCTGGGGCAACCGGTTTATTTCACCTGCCCGCAGGTTGTGGGATTAAAACTCACCGGCAAAATTCCCGAGGGCTGTACGGCTACAGATATGGTACTTACCATTACCAGGCTTTTGCGGGATGTTGGAGTAGTTGGCAAATTCGTGGAAGTGTTCGGGGATAGCTTGGATCATCTCACGGTGACTGACAGGGCAACAATTTCCAATATGTCCCCTGAATTTGGTTGTACGGTCACTTACTTTCCTATAGATGACCAAACCCTGGAATATATGCGTAAGACTAATAGATCCAGTGCACAAATCGAGCTGGTAAGAAAATATTGTGAGGATAATCTTTTGTGGCGCACAGGGAATGAAAATATAGAATATTCAGAAATAGCCGAACTTGACCTCAGCAGCCTCAGGCCCACAGTTTCTGGTCCAAAACGGCCACAGGATAAGATCTTTGCAGAAGATCTGGCCACTAAATTTCAGGAATTGCTGAAGGAGGAATTCTCCCGGAATTATATTCCCCTTGAAGACCGGCAGGAGAATAGCTGGTTGGCTGAAGGAGGTTCACAAACCCAATTTACAGATAATGAGGAACACAGTACACCGGATATGATTGTTGAAGTTGAGAAGGACCTGCGCTCAGTTAAGATTAAACATAGGAATGCCGAATATCATTTAAGCGACGGGAATATCGTTA
>JBGSWA010000147.1:0-5102 GCA_041752645.1 Gillisia sp.
CAACCTTTTCCCCTTTTGTGACCCAAACCGATTTCACCACTCCATCTGCAAGGGCGGTCAGGGTATTTTCCATCTTCATTGCTTCCAACACCAACAAAAAATCCCCTTCTTTAACCCTGTCGCCTACCTGCACAAGCACCTCTAAGATCAGTCCAGGCATGGGGGCGGTACTGTCATTTAAGATTTGAGCAGAACCTAAGGACAAGCCTATTTCCTCTATCAATAGATCTAATTCATTAGAGATATCGATTTCGTAAATGTTTGAATTAATTTTTATAGTGTAGTTTTTTTTAAGAAAATCGGAGCTCATGATTTCAGCCTTAAAGGATTGATTATCCTTTAAAACATGGAATTTGCTAGAGGAAACCTCCTGAATATCAAGTGCTGCAATTTTCTCCTCGGTACCTTTATATTCAAAAGCGTCATTCACTCTAAGCTTATATTTAGTATCCATAAATTCTTGTTTAAAAACCTGATTTTAAGTGAATGCTGTAAATATATAAAAATATGGGTGTTTCTATATGATTTTAATGGAAAATTGGGAAAAACAAAGGCCTGAGGGGTAATGAATCCGATCAGGCCTACTTAAATTATAAAAGCTGCATTATCAGGTTTCGAGGAGCTTACTTGAAGGTTGCAATCTCATCGCTTAAATCATACACCTTGGTGTTTTTAAATTTATTCTCCAAAATACTGCTTCCCGCTGCGGATCGAAAACCAGCGCCACAATGCACCACAATTGGTTTGTCTGTAGGTATTTTATCGGCACCCTCCCTCAATTCATTTAAGGGAAATGAAAGTGCATCTTCAAAGATCTTAGCGCTGGCAACCTCGCTTTTACTTCTGATATCTACAATGGTGTAGTCTTGCAGATTTTTCTTAAAGTGTTTCAGGTCCAGTGTATCTGAAGAAACAGCAACCGAATCTGATAAGGTAACAATTGCTTTTATTTGTTTTTCATAGCCTATCTTTGCGGCCCTTTCCAGAACATAATCCAGTTCTTTCACGCTTTGAACCACTAAATAAAAAGCTTCTTTTGGCGCAATTAAAACCCCCAGCCAGGTTTCAAAATCGTCTTTATCCGATCGGGCCATGATATTCATACTATTGGGTAGATGGCCTTTTTTAAAAATAGCTTCATCACGAGAATCAACTATTTCAATCCCTGGCTTTAGTTTGTCAACCAGTAGTTTCAAATTAACTGCAGCCTTTGATTTTTGTACATTTTCGGCTCCTCGCTTATTTATATCCACATTAAACCCAAAGTAGGAAGGAATAATGGGTTGGTCCACCAGTATATTTTTCAGGAATTCCGCCTCCGTTTGTTTTTTAAATGCCCAATTTCCCATGCGCTCATTTCCCAAGGTACTGGAAGATGCGGCACTCATATTTTTTCCGCAAAGCGATCCGGCACCGTGGGCAGGATACACCAAAGCATCATCGGGAAGATGATTAAATTTGTTTTGCATGGTATGGTACATATCCTTTGCCAAGGCTACCCGTTTGGCCTTCATATTCCCAACATTTTCGCGTAGATCGGGCCGTCCCACATCCCCAATAAACAAGGTGTCCCCGGTAAATAAGACCGTTTCTTCGTTCTCCTGTGCAACTATGCTAATGCTGTCCGGGGAATGCCCCGGAGTATTTATCCCTGAAAAAATGATTTCCCCCATTTTAAGAGAATCCCCCTGATCAAAAGGGATATGTGTGTAGTCTGCCCCCAATAATGTACTCACATATATATCGGCCCCGGTTTGCTCCCTGATTTGCAAGTGACTGCTCACAAAATCGGCATGCGGATGTGTTTCGAAAACGGCTGTTATTTTTGCGTTTTGCTCTTCCGCATAGGTATAATATTGCATTGGGTTTCTCGAGGGATCAACAAGTGCCATCTTACCATCACTCACAATTGCATAGGAATAATGCGCCAGGGGAGCATCCTTAAATTGTTTTATTTTCATATTCTAGGTTTTTGTCAAAGGTTGTTTTCTTGTCAATTTTTACTTTTTTAAAAGGAACCATCAGTTGATTTCCAAAATCCTGGGGAAAATCTTCGTCTCCTTCAAATCCAATTTCTATATTTTTTCCGCTCTGTGGAATATAAGCTGTTCCGAATAAATAATCCCAAATGCTGAGGGTTAAACCGAAATTCATTCCGTAGGGATGCCCTTGGGGTAATTTCCTGGAATGATGCCAGATATGCATTTTAGGATTGTTGAAAATGTACCGAAGGATCCCGTAATTCCAACCCACATTAGCGTGATTCAGATGACCGACCAAAACCGCGAACATATGGACCAGGATGAACTCCTGGATCCCAAAACCTATCATTGCCAGGGGAATGTACTGCGCTGTTTTATATACGATGGTTTCCATAAAATGGAACCTGAACTGGGCGGCAAACCCCATTTCCTTTACGCTGTGATGCACTTTGTGAAATTCCCACAACCAGGGCCTTCGATGCAACTGCCTGTGAATGTTCCATTGGATGAAATCGGCAATCACCAGCATTATCAGCAATTGGGACCAAACCGGGAAACTTTCCAGTTTAAAAGCCACGATATTATCCATGCTGAAGAGCTGTAAAAAATCTTTGAATATTTCTACCCCAATATTTGATATGGCATTAAAGCCAATAAGTGAAAACAGGAAGAAATTAAACAAAATATAAAAGCAATCCAGCCAAAACCCCTTTCGGAATATCTTCTGATCTTTTCGCCAGGGTAGAAGGATCTCGACAATCCAAACCAGCAACGACAAGACGATGAGCCAATAAAAATAATTGGTCCACGAGGGATTTGTGATTTCCTGAACCAGGTAATTAAAATACCCGGTAAAGGAATCCTCTATAATTTTTAAATACTTTTCCAATACCTATAAATTTTAAAAAAGCAAAAATACATTTTCAGCGGAGCTTTTACAGTAACAATTGTTACAGATTTAGCCAGCGAAAATCGGACCAGCGAAACTGG
Source organism: Gillisia sp. (assembly GCA_041752645.1). Classification (GTDB taxonomy): domain Bacteria; phylum Bacteroidota; class Bacteroidia; order Flavobacteriales; family Flavobacteriaceae; genus Gillisia. The sequence continues at coordinate 2,973 of JBGSWA010000147.1, forward strand.
AATCACCCCCTAATTTTTAAATTTATAGCAGCTTTTCCTTTAGCTATTTTCTTTCATTTAGCAGAAAATTTTCGGCCTTAAAAGTTGAACATCTCTCTATTATATCTTTGATGCTAAGGGATGTAAGTAAATTAAAAGTCCGCCTTTATAGGTTGAAGACAATGAGTTATCAGGTCTTTGTAATTCCTTTGACCTTTGATTGTTTATTGTTTGAATTAAAATGAAGCCCAATGTTCTGTTTTCTTTCAATGGCTGCTCTGGTGATGAGATATGCGATACTCCGCAAATTTCTCAATTCACAGATAGAAACAGTGAGTTTCGATTTTTGGTAGAGTTCTTCGGATTCTTCGTAAATCAATTTTAAACGTGACAAGGCTCTTTTTAACCGCAGATCAGTTCTTACAATACCGACATAATCGCTCAAAATGCTTTGTAATTCTGCTTTGGTATGATTTACTAAAATTTGTTCATTCGGCATGGTTGTTCCCTGATCATCCCAATCCGGTACATTTTCTTGATATTCAATTTTATCAAACTCCTCTACTCCACTAAGGTATGCACGATGTGAGAATACAAGGGCTTCTAGCAAGGAATTTGAAGCCAATCTGTTTGCTCCGTGCAGGCCTGTTGCAGCACATTCCCCGGAGGCGTATAAATTGACAATTGAGCTTCTGGCATGCGCATCAACTCTAATACCCCCACACAAATAGTGAGCGGCGGGCACCACTGGAATGTAATTTTTTGTAATATCTATTCCAATAGACAGGCATTTGTTATAAATCGTTGGGAAGTGGGTTTGTAATTTTTCCTTACTAATTTGCGTGGCATCTAAAAAAACATGCAGATCCCCGTTTTTTTTCATTTCGGCATCTATAGATCGGGCAACTATATCCCTCGGTGCAAGATCTTTTCGATCGTCGTACTCCTGCATAAAAGCATAGTTATCACGATTTCTAAGAATACCCCCTGCCCCCCTGACCGCTTCGGAAATCAAAAAAGCAGGATTGTCTGCTGGATTATATAAGGCGGTAGGATGAAATTGCACAAATTCCATATTTTCAATCAGGGCCTTTGCCCGGTATGCCATCGCAATCCCATCCCCTGTCGCCACTGTTGGGTTGGTGGTGTTTTTGTATGCCTGGCCAATTCCACCCGTGGCGAGCAAGGTTATTTTGGCGAGAAAGCTTTGAATTTTATTTGTTTTCCGGTTTAAAATATAAGCCCCAAAACATCTCTTATCCGGTGTTTTCCTGTTTACGGTAATTCCCAGATGGTGTTGTGTGATCAAATCTATGGCGAAATGGTGATTTAAAATAGTTATATACGGATGAGCTTCTACCTGGTGAATTAAAGCCCGTTCTATTTCATTCCCTGTAAAATCCTTATAATGCAAGATCCGGCTGTCTGAATGGCCTCCTTCTTTTGCCAGATCATATCCTCCCTCCTGGTCTTTATCAAAATTTGTCCCCCAGTCAATGAGCTCCTGAATGCGCTGTGGTGCCTCCTCAACCACAATTCTAACGATCTTTTCATCACATAGCCCATCTCCGGCAATAAGGGTATCGCTGATGTGACTTTCAAAAGAATCTGTAGCCTTTGTCACCGCAGCGATTCCTCCCTGCGCATATTTGGTGCTGCCTTCCTCTTCATGTGCTTTTGTGATGATGCTTATGGAAATCTTTTGGTTTTTGAGTCTGAAATGTTCCGCTAGCTTAAAAGCATAGCTTAGTCCGGCTATTCCGGAACCAATTATAAGAAAATCTGTTTTGAGGCTTGGTTTCAAGGTTTGTTGTTTTTGATTAAATAGGTCTAAATGCAATTACAGGAATGATTTTTGAACATGGATTAAGCTGATAGATATCATATTTGGCCCATATAAATTAACTTAAACATCCTTTAGTTTAGAAAAAAATATAGTTTTGTCCATAACAGATATGTCATTTTTCAAGTAGTCCCTTTTTCCAACTGTAAGAAAAATAGCTGCATCAAAGATAAACTTTGATTTAAAAAAGTTAGTTTTTTAATTGAAAAACCTTTGAGAAAATGCTGGTTATTTAAAATGATTAAAAATAAAAAATTGAATTTGGGAATATCCACTATAAAAGATAACTATCTTTGCATAGGAGAAAG
>JBGSWA010000148.1:0-8556 GCA_041752645.1 Gillisia sp.
AAATACCGACAACACCAGAGAAGATTCTTTAACATTATCAGGGCTTTGGGGACTTAAAAACAATAGAGAGAAGGTTTCGCCCCAATAAGGGCATCAATTTTTTGCTTTTCCCTGGGCACCTCTTTACTACTCTTTTCAGGCAAATGAGAATTTGTTTGCTCTGAATTGCCGTTTTTCGAAGGAGCACTCCATTTTAGGCTTAATTGGAAAAAACAGATAACAATCGCGGGGCAGGGATCCTTAAAACAAAAAAAACATCAATCTCAAAACAATTTTTGAGATTGATGTTTAAAAATTACCTTACAGGTATATATTTAATTCAAAAAGTTAGATCTTTTTTACCCGAACTGCGTTCATGCCTTTCATACCACGTTCAAGTTCAAAAGTAACCTTATCGTTTTCTTCAATTTCATCGATTAAACCGCTGACGTGTACAAAATACTTTTCCTGGTTCATAGTATCAATGATGAATCCAAAACCTTTGGAATGATCGAAGAAAGAAACTTTTCCTTCTTTATCTTTTTTAACATCCTGTTCCTCAGAATCCTCTTTTTTGGGAATTCCAATTTCGATGTCTTCAATGTCAACGATTATTTTTTTGGAAGGATCCGGCGGGGTGTCAGTGAGATTACCGTATTCATCAACATAAGCTATTTCAAAATCACTCCCTTTAGGATTCGCTTTGCGCTCATCCTTTTTCTTTTGCTTTTCTTCACGCTTTTTTAAACGCTTTTTCTCTTTTTCAATTTTGTTAAATGTCTGTTGCGACTTTGCCATTGTTTTATTTAAATTATACTTTATTGTTGCAAATATACACCATCTATTTTAATTTTAAAAAAGTAAATTTTAAGATTGTATATAAGATTGTTTAAATGATGTTAAAATATTCCTAAGATTTACTTTAAATTCCTCGGTAAAGGATTTCCGTTTTTTTCAGAGGGTGGCTGAGATCCCTGACCATCGGGAACGAGCTATCTTTTTTCCTGCCGATTTCCACAGAGTATTAATTTCTTCCCAAGAGGAGTTCTGTTTTATTTTTAGGTTCAACTGGCAGATTCGTATCTTTACCGATTAACGACCTATTAACCTGAAGAGATCCTGCATCTAAAAAACCTTCATATCGCTCCCTATGATTTTGATGCTCTGATACGCAGTCATCAGGAATTGGAAAAGTATGTGCTTGTAAATCTCCACGGAAATAAAAGTATAGATTTTTCAGATAGCGATGCGGTGCTTCATTTTAATAAGGCACTTTTAAAACATCATTATCAGCTGAAAGACTGGGGAATCCCCGAAAATTATTTATGCCCGCCTGTCCCCGGAAGAGCAGATTATATTCATGCACTCGCAGATCTGCTTGAGGGCGATCCTATAAAAACCCCTGTTAAAGGCCTTGATATCGGGGTGGGCGCAAATTGCATCTACCCGATCCTAGGAGCTAAAATCTACAATTGGAAAATGGTTGGCGCTGATATTGATCCCGGAGCAGTTGCCGCGGCCAAAACAAATGTCAATGCGACTCCCGGGCTCGAGGAGTTCATTGAGATAAGGCAACAGAAGGACAATGCATCTATTTTTAAAGGAATCGTCAAAACTGGGGAATTTTATCAATTTAGCATGTGCAATCCTCCTTTCCACTCTTCAAAGGAAGAGGCCACCCGGGGAACCCTGCTCAAACTGAGAAATCTTGGACAAGGCAGCTCTTTTACATTAAATTTTGGCGGGCAGGCCAATGAGTTGTTTTGCAATGGTGGGGAAGCCTTATTTATCAAGCGAATGATCAAAGAGAGTATTCTTTTTCGTTCACAAATAAGGTGGTTTACCTCCTTGGTTTCGAAAAAAGAAAACCTGCCCAAGATATACAAACAGTTAAACAGGCTGAAGGCCATTCACAGAACCTTTGAAATGGAACAAGGCAACAAACAAAGCCGGTTTATTGCCTGGAAATTTGAATAAACTACCGTTTGCACCGCTTCCCCAAATTTGAAACTCCCCCATCCTTCCTGTTTGTTTCAATAGGTTTTATTCATTAATAAATTTAAAGATTGACGAAAAATCGAGTTCGCCCTGGTTTTTCTGTTTTGCAAGGGCATAAATTTCCTTGGCTGCGCTAGTCAGGGGAGAGGCTTTTTTATATTCATAAGCCGTGTCGGTAAAAAGCTGCAGGTCCTTTTGAAGGTGTTTTAAAGGAAAGTTAGCTTCGTAATTTTCATCTTCTATGCGGGATCTGAAGGCTTTTAATATTGGGGGTGTTACCTCGGAATCCAGGAGAAGCTCCATGGCTTGGGATTTTTCCATCCCTAAGGCCATTCCCAGGGATAAACTTTCAGAAAATGCCAGCATGCTTTGTCCCAAAAGCTGATTGATCATTATTTTTAGGACCGATCCTTTCCCGGTTTCTCCTACGTGAATGGTTTTTTTGCCCATCAGATCCAATAAGGGCTGAACCTCCGCAAGCACATTAGCCTCTCCTCCCACCAGAAAGATCAATGCTGCCTTGGCGGCGGGTTCCTTTGAACCGGAAACGGGAGCATCTAAAAAGCGGATCCCGCGTTTTTCGGCCTCCTGCCCCATTTTTTTGCTGAAGGACGGATTCACGGTACTGCAATCTATCCAGATACTTCCACTTTTTAGAGCCGGAAGGAACCCCTTTTCTCCTAAGGCCAACGCCTCTACTACCTTCGGATCCGCCAGCATGGTTATAATGACATTGGCCTCCTTTGCGGCTTCTTCCGGGGAATCCGCCCAATTTGCACCATTCTTTAAAAGCGATTCGGCTTTATTTTTTGTCCTGTTATTCACCCTAAGGCTATGGCCTCCGTTTAATATGTTTGCAGCCATGCTGCCTCCCATTATTCCTAAGCCTATAAATGCTATTTTCATCAGGTTATCTTGTTGTTTATTATTGGTGTTATTAGTATCATTCAAATTTAAGTAAATATGGTTTTAATCCTCAACTTGTTTCAAAGTTTAGTTTTTATCCAGCAAACCGCCTTTACAGGCGGCTTATTTAACCTGCTTCCAACATTGTTAAAAACGATAAATTTTCAGAAACTATTCAGGATTAAGGTGCTTAAAGCCTGATCTACTCCCCTTAAAAAGCTACAAATTTTGAGATCATTTTTTGGTGTTTTCCATTTAATAAAAGCATGGATTTTAAATGCCGATTTTATTGTAATTTGGTTTCACTCTAATACCTCCTTATGAAATATGTTTTAAGCCTGTTCACTTGTCTGCTGCTAATGAGCGCAAAAGCGCAAAATTATTTTGATGTAGGAAGTATTTCCTATGCAAATACGCCTTTAAATAAATTTGACAACAGTTCGGAAAATTCGAGGGTGGAAGAATTGGATTTAAAATTGACGTATCCTGTGGTGCTCAACCAGGAGAATGTATTGTTGGCAGGTTTATATGCTAACAGGGTGCAGGTATTATTGGATCCGGAACTCTCGCAAAATACCTACCTGAATTCCATTAGCCTGGTCTTAGGATTAAACCGCAATTATTCCGAAAAATGGTCTGCAACCTATGTGGTGATCCCTAAAATTTCTTCCGATTTAAATGGGCTCTCCGGAAAGGATCTTCAGTTGGGGGTATTGTCCTTGCTTAATTACAAAAAAAGGTCCAATTTAAATTATAAAATGGGGATTTATGCCAATACAGAAAGATACAGTCTATCCGTATTTCCCCTGCTGGGGATGTATTACCAGAGCCCGGATAAAAAATTTGAGGCAAATATCATTCTGCCTTATTTTGCCGATGTTAATTATCAGTTATATAAAAAAACAACCCTAGGGATGAACTTTGACGGAATTGGCTCCAGTTATAATATGCATAAAAGGCTTTTTCTCGATAAGCAAACCTATGCCGTAAGATCTTCCCCTGAATTGTTTGCCTATTTGATGTTCCAATTAGGGCCTTCATTATATGTGAGACCCAAGTTGGGGTATTCAATTTTCAGGTCCTATAAAGTATATGAAAACAATGATAAGGTAGACCTTTCTGTAGCTTCATTTTATGTGGGGGATAACCGTACCCAGTTAAATACAACTTTTGAAGATGGGGCCATCTTTAAAATTGAATTGGTATACAGGGTTCATTTAGAAGAAAATGATAAAAAATAATTGTTTAAACATTTCCTGCAGTACCCCGGAATATGGATTTTTTTTCACAGAACTGTTTTGACAATGATCATCAAGGAGCTAATGGATATAAAAGCCCACAGGAATACTGCCAGAAGTATTGGTTTTGCCCCAACGTCCCTCAGGGATTTAAAGCTAAGTCCTGAGCCAATAAGAAAGAGGGTTATTGTAAGTGCGGTTTTGGCTAGCTTTACAATGTAAGGCGAGATGGCCTGGACAGAAGGCATATAGGTATTTGCAATAATGGCGAGTAGAAAAAGGCCTATAAAATACGGGATGCGTACTTTACTGATCCCCGCCTTTGAAAAAATGACAAATAACAGCGATACCGGGATTATCCAAAGGGCGCGGGCTAATTTTACGGTGGTTGCAACTTCCAGGGCTCGATCCCCATATATTTCTGCTGCGCCAACCACGCTGCTTGTGTCGTGAATGGCAATGGCACTCCAAATACCAAACTGATGTTGGGAGAGTTCCAACAGATGCCCTATTGGAGGAAATATGAAAAGGGCAATTGAGTTTAATAAAAAGACGATCCCGATAGAAATCGAAATTTGTTTGTTACTGGCTTTAATTATTGGGGAAATCGCTGAAATGGCACTTCCTCCGCAAATTGCTGTCCCGCAGGAAATAAGCTGGGAGATCTTTTTGTCAATACAAAAATATTTTCCAATTAAAAGGCCAAGGCTTAAGGTAGTTAATATAGAGGCTACTGTGAATAAAAAACCTTCCTCTCCCGCCCTAAAAGCACTGAACATATTCATTCCAAAACCAAGTCCGACAACAGATATTTTTAACAACCAATTTACAGCCTTCCCACTTGCCTCCTTAAAGGGGTTCCCAATGAGTTGGGCCGTCACCAAACCCAGGGCCAATGCAATAGAAGACGAGATCCAGGGGAAAAGGCAAACAGAAGCAATTGCGAGGAACAAAATTTTGATGACAGAAAACGATTTTCCAAAGATTTGAATTGTTTTGCTTTTCATCCTTTATGCAAATTGGAAGATAATTTGGCGTTTTAAGAAATGCAAAGGTACCTTAGAAACCAATGAAAAGGTACATTATTAGCCATAAGAATTCTCCTGTGTGAATAATCACTTATTGCTGAGGCAACCTCCCTCCTATTCCAAAGGTTCAGGAAACGCTTACTTTGCTAAGTTTTATCTGCTTAAAATCAGTAAAATCATGCCATTAAAAATTGCCTTAACATTCCTTAACACCCCTTGTTAAATCATTCTCAAATCATATATCATTAAGAATTTTCATCGATTTGGAATCGTATATTTAGTTAAATCATTTAAAATCACAAACTTATGAAAACTACAAGAGAAGCGGCTAAAGAGGAGAGCCACAAAGCACATGCGGAGGCCTTACAGGAGTTGTTGCAAAAAAATTACGATGCTGAAAAGGCTTTTAAAAAAGCGATCACCAAAACCGATAGTGATAGTTTAAAAGAATTTCTAAAGCGACAAGCTGTAAAGCACAATCGTTTTGCCACAGAATTGGATAAGGAAATTCGCGCAATGAATGAAACCCCGGAAGAAGAGGGCAGTTTCACCGGAAAACTAAGCCGGGCCTGGATGGACATCAAGATTGCGGTAAGCGGTAATCATGATGAGGCAATTTTGGAAGAATGCATTCGCGGGGAAAAAGACAGTGCAGAGGAATACGAAGAAGCATTGGATGAAAATAAATTCTCTCCACACCTGGAGGAAGTGTTGAAAAAACAGTTAAGTGATATACGCACTATGATCGCAGAGGTCGAATCCATGGAAGACCTACCCGAGGGGTAGGATCTTGCTATTGCTTCAAAAAAAATCCTGAGGCCCTCCGGGGCTTGAGGATTTTTTATTGAAGTGTACTCTCAACAACAATCTGTGAGTTTATTTTCCCGGTAAAATGAGTAGGTCTAAAATAGAAAGCAGCAATAAATATTGCTGCTTTTATCTTTCACAAATTCCTGTTCAGTTTTATCAGGGTTTTATATTTTGGTTTACCCTAAAGAAATTATTAGGATCATACTTTTGTTTAATTTTCACCAACCTGGCATAATTATCTTTATAACTGGCCTTTACCCGGTCTTGTCCTTCATCCATCATGAAATTTGAATAGGCACCTCCTGCGGAATATGAATGTAAAGCCTCCCAATAATTTTTGCACCATTGGGTAATTTCCTCTGCATTTGCGGGATCTGGATCAACCCCAACAATTACTCCGGCATATTTTGCATCCCTGTAAGCCCAGGGAGTTTCTTGATTGCCCACCCTTGCGGCAGCGCCGCTAATGGGGTACAAATGCATTGCAGACAAAGGGGTGGGAATTTTAGAGCCATATTTTAAATGCATCTCTCGTGCCTCCGGATCTATTTCTTTAAAAAAGTCGGCTCTCCAATACCATTGGAGCCCCGGAGGATACAGGCCATCAAATAATGATTGAATGGATGGATAGGGCATTTCTCCCAGAAGTTCAAATACGGGCTCCATGTCTCTCACAGGTTGAAATACTTCCTCCACCTTATCTAGATCTCCGGAGTAACACCATAGAATTCCGCAGAATTTTTTGTTGTGCAGATGTTCTGGAAAAGGAGGTCCCGGAATGATCAAGGTTGCGATAAACCCATTGAGATCATCACAGGCATTATGAATAAAACTGTCATACCATTTCATGATCTCCCCAGTTTTTTCGATAGGCCATAAAGTTGGGCCTCCAAAAACCGTTTTCAATTCATGGCCTTGAAACTTAAAGGAGGTGATTATTCCGAAATTCCCGCCTCCTCCACGAATAGCCCAGAAGAGATCGGGATACGCATCTTTATTTACAGTTACAAAGCTTCCATTGGCAAGAACCATATCGGCTTCTAATAAATTGTCGATGGTAAGTCCAAATTTTCTGGATAAATACCCAACTCCTCCACCCAGGCTGAGGCCTCCGACCCCGGTGGTAGAAATAATTCCTGCCGGTACGGCAAGACAAAAAGCATGGGTGGCATGGTCTACTTCTCCCCATAGATTTCCTGCTCCCACCCGAACTGTTTTCTTTATAGGATCTACCCTAACATATTTTAGTCCCGACAGATCTATCACCATGCCCTGATCGCATAAACCGAGTCCTCCTCCATTATGCCCGCCTCCTTTTACGGCCACCAGCAGATCGTTTTCTCTCCCGAAATTTACCGAATAGATCACATCTGCCACATCAAGGCATTTTACGATAAGACCCGGATGTTTATCGATCATGCCATTATACACCTTACGGGACTCATCGTACAACGCGTCCTGCGGAAGTATTAAGTTACCTCTAATTTTTAAAGAAAGGTCTTTAAAGACCTTTGGGTCCAGGTCTTTCACCAAATGTTCCATAGCATTTTATTAAAAATTTTAGTTCGAGCTTTACAGAAAAATAGTAAGGCCATAAATAAGTCACCGATGGAAAAGGAAAGAGTTTTTTTTAAGTTTTCCTATGGGGAGAAACAAGTACTTTCTTGATTTTTAGAAATTTAGGGTAGCTTAAATCACATACAGGAATCATTGCCTTTGGGCCTGGGTATCTTAAGTTAAAGGAAGAAATCAAGGTGTGTAGCTCTCAATTAATACGACGTATTTTTTTTAAAATTAGCCGCTTGTAGGCCTGGACAAAAAAATCTGGCTTGTATTAATGGAAAAATAAAGGTAACCCGTGGTATAGTTTTTTATTATATGCTAAAAATAATGGATGCTGAAATAAAATCGCGAATCTAAAAAGTTACTTTTTTATAGGGACCATAAATACCGGGACTTTAGTATGTTTCAGGACACTGGATGCCACATCACCCAACAGTAGTTTTTCCAGGAAATTGTGACTATGCGTTCCCAATACAATTACATCTGCCTTCCACTGCTCGGCATATTTCAAAATTTCATCAGCAGCTTCGCCATATCCAAGTTGGGTACCAACAGCCGGGTCCTTTAAATGTATTGCCAGGGTCTCTATATAATTCTTGGCCACATTCCGCATTTCCGTGGCTAAATTAAGATCTATTGAGGTGTCAAATCCTCCGTAACCCATAAAGGTGGGATATTGTACCCCGTAATATGCAATATCTGCCACCACGTGCATTAAAACCACCTCTGCTTCCATCTGTTTTGCTAATTTATAACCTGCCTCTATAACTTTTTCAGAAATAGGATTATAGTCTATGGCAATAAGTACTTTTTTCATTTTAATTCGAAGTTAATAATTAGTAGAACGAGCTGCCTGGAACTTTTCTTTGTAATTGGTCCTCCTCTAAAATTAACAAATTTAAACCAGGATTCATATTTCTTTTTTAAATAATCCTTAAGCCAATATAGTTTATTTGCTCCTAACCTAAAACAGGCATTGGCAACCCAGACCCAGGGGAATGCATCAAAAAGTTGACATAAAAAAATTCCGCTTA
>JBGSWA010000149.1:0-2501 GCA_041752645.1 Gillisia sp.
TTTTTGAGAAAAAGGTTCGAAAAGTTTGATGAGTTTGTGAACCTTTTGATGTTTTTCATAAGGCAGGATGTTTGGAATAATTATTGGTAGAACTGTACCAGGGAAGATTGTCGAAGGGGCGTTGATCGTAAAATAGAGTTAGTTCAATATTTGAATTGACTTATCCAAATAATGTGTTACATTGATAAATAAACGCAATTAGTTTTTCTCATGTCGCTAAATTTTATTTGAAGAACTGGAAGCTTGATTAGTAAAAGTATTTTTTTGCTGACTTGATCGGTTCTCAATATACAATCTATAGTTTTATTAGTCACTATTTTATTTAAGGATGATATACTAATTTGCTTTAATAATTACGATTATGTAACTTTGGTTCATAATTTAAATTCTTATGAGTTATCTAGTAAATCCAACTGCGGAGGAATTAGTTGCGTTAAAAAATATAAAACGAGAAGTTAAGGATACTAAACTCCTAAGGCGTTATCAATGCCTACATATGCTGCAAACAGGTATGAAGCGTCAGGATGTTGCAGAATTGTTGGATGTGTCTATTGATACAATTACCGATTGGATTAAATTATTTCAATCAGTCGGATTAGTTGGTATGGGTGAATTAAAGTATGATGGACGTCGCCCCTCCACTTTAGATGAACATAAAGAAAAAATAAAAGATCATATTAAAACAACATCAGTAAATACCGTTTCGCAGTTGCAAAATTATTTGCGAAGTGATTTGCAATTAGAAATTGAACATAGTTGGCTGAGTCGATACTTAAAAAAAAACTCCATTGTTCTTACAAAAAAGTGAAGTTATTACCTGGGAAAGCCCAAGATGTTAAAACACAGAAAGATTTTGTTAGTTTCATGGAAGCTCTTTATGAGTGTGCTAAAAATAATGAGAAAGAGGTTCTTTTGTATGGAGATCCAATGCATCAAATACATAATGTTGAAACTGATTATGCCTGGCAGGAGATTGGTAGAGCAGGAACAAAAGAAATCTCGTCAAATACAGGAAGAAGAAGATTGAACATTATAGGGGCAATAAATCCAGTTACGTTTGAGCCAACAATATTACTTGAAGAAGAAAATTGTAACGCCGATTCAATAGTAAGATTACTGGAGGCAATTAAAAAGCAATATATTAATGCCGAAACAATATGCTTGATAGTAGATAACGCAAGGTATCAAAAAGGAAAAGTAGCTCAGAGCAAGGCTGAAGAATTAGGAATAGATTTGGTTTATTTGCCAGCATACAGTCCCAATTTAAACTTGATAGAAAGATTGTGGAAATTCTTTAAAAAGAAAGTAATGAAGAATAAATACTATGAAGATTTTGAAACGTTTAGAAAAGCAGTAGAATTGTTTTTTGAAAATTTTAGCCAATATAAAGACCAGTTAATAAAACTATTAAATTTTAAATTCGGAATTATTAAAGCAAGGTAGTATATATCCTTTTATTTATGCCATAAAGCATTGGAAGAAGCACTTAAATTATTGAAACACAGCAGAAAATAGTATGCCGAACAACTGGAAGCCTGGAAGCTGCACATGAGCAAAAAATCAACGGAAAACATTGCGTTACTAAAAGAATCAATCAAAGACAAAGTAAATAAGCCTAATAACTGCAATCAATTATTATTATGTAGAATGAATTTGTACAATTAGATTTCCCTGACAGCAGTTTTCAAAAAATTGACAAATTAAGGAAATGGATTACCTGCCGACATTCTAAAGCCCTCCTCTTTTTTTAACATTATTTACTTCTTGCCCGTTTAAATAAAATATTTATAACAGATTTTTTAAGATAGCTGATATCTGTTTGCAGCGGATTCTTATTGTATGCCAATAAGTACTTTTTTTCTGATTCAATGATTTCCTCAAATGTTTTAGGCAAATCAACATAGAATGGAGGAATCAATCCCGGCTTATGATGTTGCCTTAGTTGTTTAAGTTCATCAGAAAACAGATTGAAATAATGTTTGCTAATGGGTCTCACTCCCACTAATTTGATATCCCCATACACCAGATTTATAATCATTGGTAGTTCATCGATCCAGAACTTTCTAAAAAAGCGGCCATAAGATGAAACCCTGAAATCATTTTTAAACTTACCACCTTCATCAAGACCATTGGTATCGTTGATGTAGGCCTGCAGGTATTCTGAATAAGCGTGCATTGTTCTCACCTTATGTACGTTTATCATCAAACCATTTTTCCCAAGGCGCTTCATTTTAAAAAACGGACCATAAGACGGACTACTATTAAAATCCGGAAGACCGATTTTTTTTACAAGAAATGTGAGTTTATTATTTTCTTCTGTATAATCAAGTATTTGAAAGCCACAGGCACATAGTCTGCCTAAAATTTCGGCTTTAGGCATCACCCTGCATTTCCCTTTTGTAATGCTGAAATATAAATACCTTGTTGGTTTGGAAAATTTTGGCATCAACCTGTGAAATACAAAATCAAAAAAATAAACCAAATAATTCAATACCGATCTG
>JBGSWA010000150.1:0-7798 GCA_041752645.1 Gillisia sp.
TGCTTATGAGAGTGCTGCTCCCTCCCGGTAGCATGGCTCTCACCGTCGGAGACCTTATGCAGATGCTCAGCGGGTTGATTTTGTCTTTCTTTTTTCTTTAGATTTGAATTCCTTTCTTTTTCTGCTTTGATTAAACCATTCTTATCGCCAGAACGATCTTCAATTTCGAGATTTCCTTTTTCAAGTTTTTCGGTGATTTGGGCAAGATTGGTTTCATTCTTATCATACTCCATACGAACCAATCCTGCCCCACTCACTGAGGCCTCCAATATGCCTTTAATTTCTAAGAGCTTTTTTTCTACCAGGCGGGCGTGGCGCGTATGTCTGATTCCAGAAACCTTTATAAGCAGATGCCCGTACTTTTTGGTTATCTCCGCCCCGGCCCGCTCCGCTATTGCTTGGATCCGGGCGATGGAAATTTTATCAGGATCATAATGGAAGCAGAGCTGCGGAATACCCGCTGCATTCTTATCGGCAAGGTGCACCTTTTCAAGACCTTCTTTAGCCTGCAGTTCATCGATAAGCCTTTTTATACAGGTGTCTTTCTCACTTGTAACCTGAGGCAGAAGGACCGGAATTTTAATTTGGATTTTTTTCATAATAAAATAAATTTTACCACTTTGGCTGATGTTTTTTTATCGGAATTAAAACAGTCATGAGCTTTGTGAAAATGGGATTACTCTCGTAACAAATCATAGCTGCAATTTTCCATTAGAAAGGTAAATTTTATTTTGATAAGGAACCTTAAACTCGAAAAAGTCAACTACCCCTTACATTGCTCGCAAATGCCTTTTACCACCAAATTCACCTTCTTTGCCGAATATCCTTCCGGCAAATGGATATGGGGAATTTTAGGATTTGTCAAACAAATGGTATCATCACACTGTTTCCCATGAAAATGAATGTGCAAACCCTGCTCTGCGGTGCATCCACCTTCGCAGAGCGCATCCTTTGGGACTCCCGTTCCATCATCTATTTGAGGAACAATACCCCCCTCCTCTTCAAAGGTTTTAAAGGGGCGATGGCGTGTTGTCCTTTCCGGTTTTTCGAAATGGCCTTTCATATTTGTTAAACTGACCGCTACTTTTTTTCAGGAGGAATTGTAAAACCAACAAAAGCACAGCTGTTATTTTTACCTTAAGTATCCTGAAATATTTTCTCAGAATAGTTCCAATTTGCTATGGCGTATCTATTTTTAATGGATCGCCTGTTATAATTTAAAAAGCCTCTTCTCTATCCGTTAACTAAAGGATCCCATCCGCGGGTTCTTCCGTCGTTCCAATGGCTGCGATTATTTCTATTACTTGTCTGGGCTTCTTTATTTTTTGGCAGGCCAATTCAATTTTAACCACAGGACTTTCTGTTTAAAGAAATGGTATGCCCATGTGGCCATACCTGCTCTCGTGCCTTCTTCCTGTGAGGGCCTAAGCCTTTAAACCCGTTATAGCTAAGGGTGTCCATTAGTTATTGTTTCCTGTTCGGGTTATCTTTTTCCTCTGAAACTCTTTTATTAAGGTACTGCTATTTCTCTTAATGTCCGTGTTCCAATTCGCCTTTTACCATTTCAGAGGATAAGGTGTAAGCACCTTTGGTAACTACCTTAACATCCTTTTTGAGTTTTGCTGAAAGGGTGATTTCCACAAATCCTAAATCTGTGATTCCTGTGCTTACAGGGATCATTTTAAATTTAATTTTGTTCACTTCCTTTTCTCCCTCCTCCTCCAAAATGAATATAAAGGATTGTTCCCCCTCTTTAATTATGGCTTCCTCCGGTACGGCATAGGCCATTTTTTCATCTTGCACAATTCTGCCTTCCACATACATTCCGGGAAGTAATTCGTTCTCCTTATTGCTTACATCCGCGTGCAGGTGCAATGCTTTGGGATCTGTTTCAAAGGTTTTACCAATGGCGTGTATCCTTGCCTTTAAAATTTCGTCGGGTTTTGATGCTACACTAAAATATATTACCTGCCCTTCTTTTACTTTATGGATGTCCTTTTCATATACCTTAAAGTCAGCGTGAATCTCTGAATTATCACTTACCGTGAACATTTTGGTCTGTGGTGCCACATAATCGCCAAGACTGATCATTATTTCATCTACATATCCACTTATGGGTGAAATAACGGGGGCTGCCGAATACATGTGCCCTTCCAAAACCTTCCTGGTGTTTATTCCTAAAAGTTGTAATTTTGAACGCAACCCCTTGACACTGGAGGTGGTGGATCGGAATTTGGATTGTGCCATTTGGAATTCTCTTCCGGAGGACACCCCTTTTTCGTGAAGGATTTTTTTACGCTCAAAATCCTGTTCCAGGAATACGAGTTCATCGTTGGTTTCCTGTAACTCCTGTTGCATGCTAATGATGTCCGGGTGTTCCAAATAGGCAAGTACCTGCCCTTTGTTTACTCTATCGCCTTCTATAACAAGTATGGACCGCACATTCCCGCCCACAAAAGGGCTGATGTTTGCCCTGTCCTGAGGAAACAATTCCAACTGGCCTGTCACTTTTACAGTGTTACCCAAGTTCCTTTTTTCCAAAGGTTTCATCACGAGGCCCACGGTTTCTGCTTGTTGCTCTGTAATTTCCACGACACCCTCTCGGTGAGTTCCTTCGGCGCTTTCTGCCTGTGGGGAGCTTTGCTTTTCGTTATGCCCCAAGTCGCCTTTCTTCGTATCAGTACAGGAAGCGAACCCCAAAATCAAAGCTAAAACCATGATTACTGCTATTGCTTTATTTTTCATTTCTATTTTTTTATTATATTATAAATTACCCAATTGGTATTGCATCTCAATGAATTGTTGGTTGTATTGATTGATATATTGCAGATGGTTTTGCTTTATCCTGATGGCACTGTTGAGGATCGTGATATAGGTTACATACTCTATTTCGCCCTCCCGGGATGCCAGTTCTGCCGTTGTTATTTGTTCTTCTGCCAAAAGCAACGCACCCTGGTCATAATACTCTAAAATCTTCTGTGTTTTCTCCAGGGATTTGAGCAATTGAGAAACCCGGCTTTCGGTAATTGCCTTTTGTTCCAGGTATTGATTTTCTGCCACCATAGCATTTGCCTTGGCTGCCTTGACCCTGGATTTCTGCGGGAAAAACCACAACGGAATGCTAATTCCTGCCTCAAAGGTCTGAAAGCCTGAAACATCCTCTACCACTTGCCGGCCATATTTGATACTGAATTTTGGCAGGAATTCCGCTTTTTCCACCCCCACCCCTGCTTTGCTGACTTCCGCATTTTGAAGGGAAAATTGCAGGGTTGGATTGTTTGCCACAGAGCCTGAATCCATCAAAGGATGAAGGTACATTGGCTCATAAGAAACTGCAGGGGTCTGGAAGGGCTCCTTCGTGCCCAAATACTGCATTAATGCGAGCCTGGCAATTTCAATATCATCCGTTGCCTGTTGCCGTAATACCTGGATCTGTTGGTATTCCAAAGAAGCGGAGAAGAATTCCAACTTGCCGGTTTCTCCAGTATCATAACGCAGTTGTGCCGCGGTTTTAAAATTGGCATACACACTATCCAATTGTTCTGCAAAGCCCAATTGTGCCTTGTGGTAATTTATCTGGTCGTAGGCCTGCATCACCTTACGGATCAATTCCTGCTCGTTGACTGCATAGAATTTTTCTCCTAAGACCATGCGCTCCTTGTAAAATTTTGACTTTGAAAAACCCGAGAGCACATCTATATTTCCTTGCTGAAGGCCAATGGTTGTCTGAATACCGGGTAGATTATTTCCAGTTTCTTCAGTGCCAGTAAAGATCTGGGTACTGCCCAAATCGAAACTCGTGCCTTTCATTGCCTTTTCCCTATCGATAAACGCCTGGCTTTCCTTCAGGGAAGGATAATTCTCTTTTGCCATAGCGATGGCCTCTTCCAGAGTGAGGGTCCTTGAAATTTCTGGGTCCTGATCTCTGTCCTGGGCAAAGCTGTTCCCGGAGGTAAATAGACCACCTATCAATAAGAAAACAGTAATTACAGTAGTCGTTTTATTGATAGCACCGTCCTTATCAGGGTTTCCTTTTTTCTCTTCTCTGGATTCTAACCAATGGTAAAGTATCGGGAGGACCACCAGGGTTAATAAAGTAGCGGTAAGCAACCCACCAATAACCACTGTTGCCAAAGGCCGTTGTACCTCGGCGCCACCAGAGTTGGAAACTGCCATAGGGATAAAGCCCATAATGGCTGCCATTGCCGTAAGGAGAATGGGTCTCAAGCGCTCGTGGGTTCCTTCAAATATCCTGTCTTTTATATTTGCCATTCCATTTTCTTTTAGTTCATTGAATTTGTTTATCAGCACGAGTCCATTTAATACCGCCACTCCAAAGAGTACGATAAACCCAACCCCTGCAGAAATACTAAAAGGCATGCCTCGTATCCAAAGCGCAAACACCCCTCCAATGGCCGCCAGTGGTACTGCCATATAAATCATCACGGATTGCGAAACGGAACTCAAGGCAAAATAGAGCAAGATAAAGATCAGGAATAATGCAATTGGCACCACAATCATCAATCGGTCTGTGGCTCGTTGTAAATTTTCAAAAGACCCCCCGTAGCTCACATAATAGCCCGGTGGTAATTTCACCTCTGCTTCCAGTTTTCTCTGAATCTCCTCCACCATCGTTTTTACATCCCTTCCTCTTACATTGACTCCCACAGAAATACGTCTATAGGTATTGTCCCTAGAAATTTGCATCGGACCGGGTTTGTAACTGATATCTGCCACTTCTTTCAGCGGAACCTGGGAACCATTGGGCAGATCTATATATAGATTCTTTAGGTTATTGATATCCTGCCGGTATGCCTCCGCCAAACGAATGACCACATCGAAGCGTTTTTCTCCTTCAAAAATGACCCCTGCCTTTTCTCCGGCAAAGGCAGCACTTAGGTAGTGGTTTAATTTATCGACATTTACACCGTATTGTGCCATTTTTGCACGGTTATACACCACAGTCATTTGCGGCAGACCACTGGTGGCCTCAACATTTATGTCTGCGGCACCGGGAACGGTTCTTATTACTGCGGCAATTTCCTGAATTTTATCTGCAAGAACCCCCAGGTCCTCCCCGTATAATTTTATAGCCACATCTTCCCGCACCCCTGTCAACAGCTCATTAAAACGCAATTCAACGGGTTGTGTAAACACAAAATTCACCCCTGGAATTACGGCAATCTTTTCCTTTATTTTTTCAATGAGTGCTTCCTTGCTATCAGCGCTGGTCCATGTGCTCTTGTCCTTTTCCAAAATAATATAAGTATCGGCGATGTCCATAGGCATCGGGTCTGTTGGTATTTCTGCCACCCCAATTCTTGATACCACCGTTTTGACCTCGGGGAACTTTTTGACGATATTTTGCAATTTTTTTGAAGTCTCGATGGATTCGGTAAGACTGCTTCCCGGTTTTATCAAGGCCTGCATCGCGATATCCCCTTCATCAAATTTTGGGATAAACTCCCCCCCCAGCTTGCTGAAAATAACCCCTGCCATGATCAGCAAACTAACTGCACCTATGACAACCCCAGCCTTAAAACGAAGTGCGAAATTCAGCACCGGTTTATAAGCACGGTTTAAACCTGCCATTATTTTATCGCTAAAGCGGTCAATTGCATTTTCAACTCTGGCAAACCGGCTGTTCTTATTTTTTGCAGGTTTTAAGAATAATGCCGAAATCATGGGCACGTAGGTAAGGCAAAGGATGATGGCGCCCAAGACGGCAAATCCGAAGGTAAAGGCCATAGGACGGAACATTTTCCCTTCCACTCCTGTTAAAAAGAGGATCGGTGTAAAAACGATCAGGATAATCAATTGCCCAAAAAAGGCGGAATTCATCATTTTACTGGCCGATTCGTAGGCTATTTCATCCATTTCGGGTTGGCCAATGGCTGATGAAATTTTCTTGATCCTCTGATGGATTTGAAATACCATTCCTTCTACAATAATTACGGCCCCATCCACGATTATCCCAAAGTCAATGGCCCCGAGGGACATCAGGTTTGCCCAAACCCCAAATTGTTTCATCAAAATAAAGGCGAACAACAAGGATAAAGGGATGACCGAGGCAGTGATCAATCCACCACGAAAACTTCCCAACAAAAGCACCAAAACAAAGAGTACGATTAGGGAGCCTTCGATAAGGTTTTTTTCAACCGTCCCGGTGGTTCTGCCAATGAGCTCGCTGCGGCTTAAAAAAGTATCAATATAAACGCCTTCCGGCAAGGATTTTTGAATTTCCCTGATACGTATCTCCACATCTTTGACCACATCCCCAGGGCTTTGTCCTTTAAGCATTAAAATCTGCCCACCCACGGATTCGTGACCGTCCTGGGTAAATGCTCCATAACGTACCTGATTCCCATAGCCGACTTTTTCAGCAACATCCCGTATCAAAACAGGACTGCCATTCTGTGTGGTTACCACCGTGTTTTCCAAATCCTCAAGGCTGCGTGCCAAGCCTTCGCCCCGGATAAAATTGGCCTGATGGTTTTTTTCAATATATGCCCCACCAGTATTGGCATTGTTGATTTTTAGGGCCTCAAAGACCTGGTTCATTGTGATGCCAAAACTTTTCAGTCTGTCAGGGTTTATGGCCACTTCATACTGCTTTACGTAGCCTCCAAAGGCATTGACCTCTACCACCCCTGGCACCAATGCCATTTGGCGTTTTACGATCCAATCCTGCAGGCTTCGAAGTTCCATGGCATCATACCGGTCTTCATAGCCTTCCTTTACTTTGAGGGAGTATTGGTAAATTTCGCCCAGGCCTGTAGTAATTGGTGCCATAAAGGGCCTCCCAAATCCCTCGGGAATTTCTTGGGTGACTTCCCTTAATTTTTCCTGTACCAATTGCCTGGGAAGATAGGTGCCTGCTTCGTCCTTAAAAACAATGGTGACCACAGACAAGCCAAAACGGGATACCGAGCGCAATTCGACAACATCAGGAAGGTTGGCCATAGCCAGTTCCACGGGGTAGGTGACAAATTGTTCGATATCTTCGGTACCTAAATTTGGTGCCACGGTTATAACCTGTACCTGGTTGTTGGTAATATCGGGTACGGATCCCAGCTTAATAGTGGTCATAGACCAAATCCCTGTACCCACAAGTGCCACTATGAATAAGCCTATAATAAACTTATTAGTAATGGAAAATGAAATGATTTTATTAATCATATAAAATGTATTAATTCAGTTGAAACTGTGCGTTGGTAAAAAGGGGCAACGCAATTAAAAAGCAATGCGTAAAGCATCACCTTAGGATATAGCTATCCTGTGATAAAACTGAATTAAATTCTTGGAGGTTGCAATATAGACTTAGAAATTTCTTTTCCTAAACCATCAAAGTGGGTAAATATTTCAAAAGATATCTTTGAAATTAGAGGTTGAAATTCTGGAGCACTAAAATCTATAGTATGTACATGGCAGCAATGACAGCCACAAAAAGGAGTACATGAATCTGTTGATTGCTCATGGGAATGATCTAAATCCGGATCCTGAAAATTAACCTTCGTGATTTCCGTATCGGAATTCAGGGCAGAAAAATCATCATTACAGGCTAAGAAATTTAGCCCTAAAACATAGAAGGATAATATGACAGCGATTATTTTCACAGGCGCAAATATAATAAAATTATAGATGCACAGGCAATGCAAATAATCAATTCTCGCAATCTTTGCCGGCCATAGATTGTTGTAATTAAAGATAGATGTATGGGAATGAACATCGCATAGGGCGAGGCGCAAAATAAAAAAAACCTTGACACCTTATTTGTAGGAGGAAACCTATAAAATTC
>JBGSWA010000151.1:0-5198 GCA_041752645.1 Gillisia sp.
GTTTAGAGAGTTTCCTGTAAAATGACGCCCAACTCGTGGATTATAATTATTACACAGCACTTTTTAAAAAATTTCGTTATTGATTATCAATGCTTTAGTATTCAACTTTTTGAATGGCCATTACGTCCATACGTTTTTACCCATTGATTGCTCTTCTAACTCATATTTCTGATATCTGAATGGGCCCGGCTTAAAATCCTTATGACTTCGTTGTGTTGCTGCGGTGGTCTTTATTCCTGTCTGTTTAAGAGCCCGATACTCAGCTAAAGGTAGTTTCAATATTTAAATATGGGTATTTTCAGGGATATGGCATAGGATGGGGGGAGTTTTTTTTCCGGAATGCGGATGGTGGGGCGAATTTATGGGGGTTGTTGTTGAATGATCCGTGGGGTGGCGATCGTGTACAACCACGTTTTGGCGATTGATTCAGTACCGGATTTCGGAGTACAAAACTGTCAATACACAACAAAAGTTGATAGGATCCGGATTATCCATTAAACCCGTCACCCTAAATTGAGCCAAACACTGATTATGCCCTGTGTTTCCTATCATGCTGCGGTATTTTCTGTTTCGTCCTTTGGATACCTGAAGTCAGGGAATAGTAGCTATGCCATTGCAGGTTCATCTTCAAATTTTAAGTCCCAAGGTTTCTCCCTGTACTCCGGCAATTTCAAACCTTTGTCAATTATTTTGTCAGGATTCCATTCATCATATCCGGCAACTTCACTCCATGAGCCCGTTAATAAAACTGACTGTAGTGGTATAGGGGGGAGCGCCCTTTTCGATGATTAAGCAGGCATTGATCATTTGATTACGATTTTAGTAATTGAAAAAAGAGGCAGGAAGTATGAAAAAAGCGGTAGAAAGGCTGCCGCACAGGTGCTTGAAGGTTTCTACCGGAGTAGAAAGGCTGTCGCACGGGTGCCTGAGGGTTTCTACCGGAGTAGAAAGCTTGTTACACTAGTGTTTGAGGGTTTCTACCAGAGTAGAAAGCGATTTTTACCTGTTTTTACCGCTAATTTACGCATAAAACCGCAAAAAGATCTTTTTTTTGGGGTGGGCCGCCGGGGGATTCCGGTGTCTGCTTGCAGGGCGGTACAATCCAGCTCATCCAAAAACGGCTTCTTCAGCATGGCGGGGCATGAATAGAAGGGAATCGCATGCCTTGAATGGTTTTTTACTGGGGAAATGATGGTTTGCGGACAGGGGAACTTTTTTTTGGGTTGACAGCTTTTATGAACATTCCGCTCCAGGGGTTTGGCTACCCGCTGCGTTTTGTTTGGTTAAAAAAAGGGAGTGGTTGTTTTTTTGAGGGGGGTAAATAGCCTTGTGGTGAGTTTAGTCTGCATAGGATTTTGCGGATATGGTCTGGCACCATTGCTTTGCACCATCCTTATGCAACTTCTTCCCCTATTTAGGTTTTACAGTGAAGCAAAAACTTCACTTGTTCCCTGTAACAGCCATTGGTAAACAGTCCTGCCAGCTTTAACCCGTAGGATGTTCATCCAACGGGCTTTACCCCGGATGCCATGTAGTGTATTTACCAGGATGGTCAGTTAGTCCGTTTCGCTTGAACGCCGCACCATGAAATCCTTTCTATTCAATGTCTTCCATCTGTTATAGAGCATCCAAAGCACTGCGTGCTTTGGATCAAGTCACACACGTAAAAGCATTGGATGTGGCTGGATTTATAACTTCGTTTGCCCAGATACCGATGCCCAATAAAGATATAATATTTCGGGTAAAAATATATAGTCTAATCGGTTTCTATTCACAAGAGACGCGTCTAAATAGTATCTTAAGGCTCAATGTTCTGCCTACCTTATAGCCAATGCGCTTGTTGGTAAAAGTTTACTTTAGATCAGTGAAATTATTATCTTAAACCCTTTTTATGGGGTATTTTTTAGTGTACTTTTTTTTGAAGAATGAATAGTATAATACAGGTCCAAGTATAGGGAAAAAGAAAACTAATACAGTCAAATTAAGCCTTACTTGATTTGAGAATTTATCATGACGATAAATATCTATTATACTCATTATAAAAGTAACAGCAGTGACTAATAAAATAAATGCAACCATTAGGCTTTCCATTTTAAAATAATTTTTAAGCCGCCGAATTAAATATTCGGCGGCCTATTAAAAAATAAATAGTTTAAATAATTAAATTAATACATTGAGCTCACAACAACACAAGTAGCAGATTTTGATCCCCAACAACCAGCCCATCCTACAACAGGAATATCGCACACAAAACTGGAAAAACCATCAGAATCAATTGCATCAGTTGCACATTTGTAACACTCTGAAAATGATATGTTATGATCACCATTAGCATCACATAATTTATAAATTCCTTCATTTTCACCATGGGTTTGAATTAATGAATTATTCAGACCAGAGAACTGTTTAAATTCTTTATTTTTGAATTTTTCTTTAAGATCAATTGAAAGACCACCCGCTGACCAAAATTTAATCTTATTATTTTGCACACTAATTATAGAATGTTGATAATTGTCATAATTCATGTCATACATCAAAATTTTTCCAGTATTTGAATTTAAATTATACATTGAATAATCAACAAGATTTAAAGCAAAATCATCCCCATAAGGCAATTTACCCTTAGGTATTTTGACAGCTTCAATCGCAGCAACAACAATTCCATCTTTTAATATAGGAATAACCATAAAGGAAGTTGATTTTCCTTCACCCAAATCTAATTCCTTAATAATTGTTTTAGAAAAATCGATTATGCCAAAACTCGAAATGAAATTTTTATTTCTTAGGACTACTGAAGAGCCTTTAAGAGTGGTTACTTGATATGGAATTTCATTTCCAAAAAATTCGGAATCATTTTTATCACAACTATAAAAAATAATTGATGCAAAAAATGCTAAGACGATTGAAAGTTTTAAATAGTTCATAGTAAAATGGTTTTGAGTCAAATAGGAATATCCCTTACGTAATTTGACATTTTACGACCTGTACTCAATAAGGATTGATATCGGTGTCCCTAACCATTGGCAAAAAATTGATTTCTTTCATATTCTCCAATGTCATTTCGTAAGGCTCTATTGTCCTATTTTGACACTTGAATTTTGTCGGTTTTTAATCATTATCCTACCAATAAGACAAAATTATCAACCCATAAAAAACATTCCAACAACCTATAGGTTGTTTTTTCGCTCAAAATAATCATCATTCTCTATGTCAATTAGAAATTTGGTACTTACCCCTATTGCAGTGGAAATTTTCATTAGAGTTTCAATTTTCGTTTTAATTGCTCTTCTTTCAATTTTTCCATAAGCTTGAGGTGTTATTTCAACCTTATAAGCGACTTCTGCTTGAGTTAGGCCATAGGTTTCTCGAATTTTTCGTATTCTATTTGCTAGCTCCATATCGGATGAGTTTTTTAATCTCTGCCAATTTTTATGAATCCAATAAACTTATACTTTCATTTCATCTACCGTTTCTATTTGAAGGATTATCCGCAATATTTTAGCTTTTTTTAATTGTGTCTGTCTCCTTTTGCTTTCCTGCATCCGCCTTCCCACTCCCCTTTTTCTTCCGGGATTGGCTCTGCGCTTATTCTTCCCTTTAGCTTTTCCTACCTGATAACCGGCAGCTTCCTTATCGCGGCTACTTCCTTGAAAACTAACCTGAACTTTGGTCAAATGGCGATCATTGCGGAGCGCATGTTTTTCAATGAGCCCCCACAGCCCTTTCACAACAATCCTTTCCCTTCCCTAAAATCATCTCTAGTTAATATGAAATCTAAAACCAAAGTACGACTTCGCCACTTTCCTGCCTGTCTGTTTAAGCGTCGGGTGTTAAGCCCTGAGTTCTTTTGAAGATATAAATATGGTGTTTTTGCGGCAAATTTCAAATTTTTTAGGCGTTTTTTTTTCCGGAAAGCAGGGATTGTCCCTAGGTTCCTGCGGGTGCGGTCGCACTCCCGGGATGCTGCCCGGGTAAAACCTTTTACGGGTGAATGGGGGAATTCCTGACAGGGCTGTGTGGAACCGGAGGCCTTTACACCAAACAACCCCAACAAATCTACCTGCAAGGAGCCGCTTAGTGGCCCGATAGCTTTTCCAACGGGAAGCAATGCATTTCAATGATTTACCTTAGGGAAATAATCCCTATAGCTTCAAAGCTACCCGCAGACGGATGTCTTTATCCAAAAACTTTCTACGAAGCACAAAACCCGGCTTGCAACCCGGTGGGGTTTAGCAGCCGGATGCACTGTTTTTAATTTTAACCAAGCTCCTATTTTTATGTCCGCTTATCCTGCATCTGGCTTGGGGCTTTTTGCAATGATGCGTCTCATCAATCCGGGAAACCATCGCTGAATCCATAGAAATACTTTGCCATGCCCGGTAAAAACATAATT
The DNA here is from genome assembly GCA_041752645.1 of Gillisia sp. Taxonomy (GTDB): domain Bacteria; phylum Bacteroidota; class Bacteroidia; order Flavobacteriales; family Flavobacteriaceae; genus Gillisia. Next base: position 4,394 of record JBGSWA010000151.1, read on the forward strand.
CCTCTTTCGTTTCAAAATAGCTTTTACCATCACCTTCGCGGCTTTATCGGCAGGCCACATCAGGTTTGCGGGGCGTGGGTCCGGCCGGTCCGGATGCCAGACACCCTCATTGTCCACCCTTGCAATTTCTGAAACCACAAACCCGGGATGCAGGGTGGTACAACTCACCCCTGTGCCCATTAATTCTACCTGTAAAGTCTGCCCAATAGAATGTACGGCAGCTTTGGAGGCTCCGTAGGCACCGAGGTTGGGGCCGGGAAGAAAGGCCCCCACGCTGCCTGTTAAACCAATCCTGCCCTTATTTTTCTTTAAATGGGGCAGGGCATATTTTACCGTTAAGGCAAGCCCGGTAACATTGCCTTGCAGTTGCCTGTTCCAATCTTTGGCGGTGAGGTTTTCTATACTCCCAAAAACACCAAAACCTGCATTGGCCACCACCACATCCAAACGGCCCCAAGTGCCAATCATTTGTTCTACTGCCGTTTCAATGGAATTTTCATCGGTTACATCGCAGGGTATAGCAAGCGCTTCCCCACCCGATTCCTTAATATCGTTGGCCACTTTATCAAGCAGATCTTTACGCCTCGCAGAAAGCACTGTTTTATATCCCAGCCCCGCCCATTCAAAGGCCATTGCCTTGCCAATGCCGGAGGAAGCACCGGTTATCCAAACTACTTTTTCATGGTTCATTGTATGGTTTTTAGTTGGTGTGGTTATCGTTTGGGGTGAGGGATAGTGCGTAAGCTTTTGCGTGGCAACAGCGGCTTGGAGCCACCACCCTCTTTACCTGCCCTTTGTTGCTATG
>JBGSWA010000152.1:0-5684 GCA_041752645.1 Gillisia sp.
ATCAGAATGTACATTAACGGAGTTGAGAATAGCACCAGAGCAGTGTCCTCCTCCCCCCTAATAAATATAAATACATTGGCATTGAGCATAGGGGCAGGAAACGATGGCTACAGAGGCTTTCAGGGAGCACTCGATGAGATTTACATATACAACAGGGCCCTAAGCGCCTCGGAGATTAATGAGTTGGCAACTATATCAACAACACCAAATGTGGCGATGGCTCCGGTACTGAATTCCCCGGAAGACCTTTCCACAGAGGTTTCTGTATCACCGACCTTAGGATGGAACAGTTCGGTAGGTGCAACCTCCTATAGGGCACAGGTATCGACCACCATTAATTTTGAAGCAAGCGTATTTGACCAAAACAATATTACCGCAACAACGGCATCTATTACTGGTCTTAGCAATAATTCCACCTATTACTGGAGAGTGCTGGCCATCAACCCAGTTGGAAACAGCAACTGGTCCCCCACTAGGAGCTTTACCACAAGCTCCTCAACACCTGGGCTCAACGCTCCGGTATTGGGTTCCCCGGCAGACCTTGCCACCAATGTTTCGGTTACTCCGACTTTAGGGTGGAGCAGCTCGGTAGGGGCAACCTCCTATAGGGCGCAGGTATCCACCACGACTGCCTTTACATCAGCAGTATTTGAGCAAAACAATATTACCGCAACAACGGCCTCTATAACAGGTCTTTCAAATAATTCAACATATTACTGGAGAGTCATGGCGACAAATTCAGCTGGAAACAGCGGCTGGTCCACCCCTTGGAGTTTTACCACAACATCGGCCCCATCAACCTCAACCTTGGTGGCTCACTGGAGGATGGATGAGGGCAGTGGCAGCAATGTTTCGGATATTTCATCCTACGCAAATAATGCCACAACAACGGGAAACCCTACCTGGTTGACAGGCCGGGCCGGGCAGGCCTTGCGGTTTAACGGCTCCAACCAGTATGCAACTGCCAGCGACAATGCTTCTTTGGATATTAGCAGTTCCATCACCATTGCAGCGTGGATCCGGCCTGAAAGAACTGCAACACAATACATGATTAAAAAAGGAGGACAAAATGGGGTCGACGGCTATGAACTTTCATTGTCAAGCAGTGGTACAGTCTTCTTTCGTTTTAACCAGGAAACATCAGGAAACAACTATAGGCTAGAATCCCGGATAACTTATCCAACCAATGGGATTACCTGGATGCATGTGGCTGCCACCTATGATGGCGCAGTGATCAGAATGTACATTAACGGAGTTGAGAATAGCACTAGGGCAGTTTCCTCCTCCCCGCTGATAAATATAAATACCCTGGCATTGAGCATAGGGGCAGGAGACAATGGCTACAGAGGCTTTCAGGGAGCACTCGATGAGATTTACATATACAACAGGGCCCTAAGCGCCTCCGAGATCAATGAGTTGGCAACGAACTCTGCTTCCTTAAGAATGGCCTTATCAGAGGCTGTGAACCAAAAAGAAGAAAAAGCCTCAGAGGTGAACATAAATGATACATTTAGGGTCTATCCAAACCCTTTCTCATCAGAGGTTTCAGTGAGTTTTATACTTTCTACAGATGCAGCCTATTCCTTGGCTTTATATGATAGCAGAGGTGCCAAACTAACTGATCTCAAAGCTGGAAAAACCCTTGCAGGGGAATTGAATACAGTTAATGTAAATGCCTCCTGGCTGTCTACAGGGCTATATCTGGTGCGCTTGCAGAGCGATAGGGGGGAAACTAAAACTCTTAGACTGATACGCAGATAAAAATAAATCGGCCTGGTATTTATAATGCCGAAAACCTTTGATTATTTTTTGAGAGATAAAATCTCATACGGGTTAATATCAATTGGGTCAATGCACTACACAACACCTTAATTAAAATATACTTTAACGATAAATAAGAAATCACTATGCAATCGAACGAAAAGGAAAATTTAAGTCTTAATACTGCTTTTTTTTTTAAGGATAAAAATTCAGGGTATTCAAAAACATTGCTGACAGCAATAAGGAGATTAATTCCCGCTTCAGCAAAGCAAAAAATAAATCAAAATGAAATCCTGAAAAAATATTATGATAGATTACGCAGAGTGATCATAAAACCGATCAAATCTCCAAGGGTATATATTAGGGAAGGAATTTCCCGAATGGAGTTTTTTGAAATTCTGCACGAGCGGAATGTTGAATACGTACTCCTTAGATGGTGGCATCACTTACCGGAAATTCCAGAAGGAGAAGACATGGATATTTTGATAAAGGACGAGCACCGTGATCTTATTGATGATTTAGTCGTCTTTTACGATAATGGTACAGATTTAAAATGTGATTTCTATACCATAGCCGGAAGTAAATATGGTAGTCGAAGAAATATACCGTATTTCCAATCCAATTTGGCCCATACTTTAATTAAAACCAGGATATTCTATAAAGGAGCTTATGTGCCATCTCCTCTGCTGTACTTTGCTTCCCTTGCGTATCATGCTGTTTTTCATAAAGGATTTAACTCAGGCTTGCCAGGTTTTGAGGAAAAACCACAAGAGGTCGAGCACGATTATACCTCGGTATTAAAAGAGCAGTCCCTTGAATTGGGTTTAGATATCAATATGAGTGTACAAGACATCTTTAATTGGTTAAATGAACAAAATTTTGCCCCGGCAGATGACACCCTATCGAAGCTTGTTGAATTAAAACCCGAATTGAGTTTTCTTCAAAAAAGCCTCTATTCAGATGCAAGGGGCGGGGACCTTATAGTGTACATGGTTCGTGAACGCCTGTTAAAAGATGGGCTCCTAACCGTTTTCAAAGATTTTTTAGAAGATAAATACCTGTTTGATGTCATTGATGTCCGAATACTAAATCCAGCAGAAAAAGATCTTTGTACAACCCAAATACGCGGAGGTAAATGGGATAAGGGACCTTATAAACATTCTGGAGGCCCACCAGCAGCCCTTATTGTGGCCTATGATTATCATCCCTGGCCCTTGGACAGTTTAGAGGCAAAGAAGCAAACAAGAATGACAAACAGGAATAATCCCAATGCGAAATATGATTTTAGGGAGCTTACTAATAGTTCAACTAAAATGAATGGAAAATACAATGGAGTTCATTCCGCTGACAATGAACTTGACGCATGGTTTTATATATCACAGCTGGGGGAGGAGTATCATAAAAAAATCTCAGCAGAAGTGGAAATCAGGAGACAGCGTTATGCCGGGACATGGAGTGTTAAAAAAGTATTGTCTACCGGAGCTATCTCTAAGGTAGAGCTAATTAAATATGGACGGGGCTTGGCTGTAAAAAAAACCTTCCGCCCGGGGAAAGAAATGTACTTTGAAAGGGAACTTTTTGCAGTCAAGGAGCTTTCAAAGGAACTCCCCTTTATTCCCCCATTACTGCAGGAGGGGGATGGATATCTTGTGGTTCCTTATTATAAGAATATCCTGGATGAATTACCAGAGCTGGAAAAAAATAAAGTACTGGTTTCCAAAAGGATGGAAATCCTTAAGGTGATTGACAGTATAAATGCAAGAGGCTTGTCATTTATTAATTTCACCCCGAAAAGCCTGATTATCACACGGGAAAATAAGCTCTATTGTACGGGATTTTCATTTTTGCAAAAAAGGGAACCCCATTCTTCAAATTTGGAACAGTCCTATGAATTTGCAGAAAACCCCAAAGATTCGAATCTCGATCTTCCTAAAAATTTCCATCCCGGATTAAATTCATTTAACACGGTTTGGGAGCCGCATATAGGTTTTTCAAAAAACTCGTATTAAGATTGGTTATCACCTTTCAGGAAATCTATTATAAATACCGATGGATCAGTGCAGCTTTAAAAGCTCTTTCCACTAAAATTAGATCATTATGGGAAAAATTATTGAATTGTGTGGTTCCCCCGGGGTTGGGAAATCCAGTATTTTTAATGAGCTTGAAAGGAGGAATAATAAAAAGTACAGATGGACCACCGTTTCTAATACTAACCCTTATGGGGATAAAAATTTCTATGATTTTGTAAGAGATATTTTAATAAAAGTTCAAAGGGGAAAAAATCAATGTGATTCCCAGGCTAAAAAACTGGAGGGTTATTATGATTTTGTAAGGTTTATTTACAGAGAAATAAAAAAAGGTAAAAATTTTGTGGATCTCGAGGCCTTGAAAGCGGCCGGTAATCGCTTTGTATCAGAACATCCAAAATACATTGAGGCCTGTTGGGGAAATATTTTTGCCCGGCAGACAAAAAGCCTGAACGGGTTAGACCTAAGATTTGAAAAGGCCGAATTCATCTATCGAATAATAAAAAAAAACCAGGTATTGAGTGAGAAAATTACGGATCGATTCACCCTGATAGATGAAGGTTTTATAAATATGATAGACAGGGGGCTCTATCAAAGTTTAACTCCCCTGGAGGAAAAGCAGGAAATACATAATCTCTTGGAGGTGATGCCCCTGCCGGATGCGTTGGTCTATATTGAAATCGAGTTAAATGAGAATGCAAAAAGGCTGCTCTCAAGAGAGGAGCTCCGGGATATGCACAAGGGATTGTCCTTTGATGAATTAATGGATTTTACCCAGGAGTGCAGACAACGGATTTTAACCGCCATTGAGTATCTGGAGAATAAAGGCACCCCTGTTTTATACCTGGATTCCTCAAATTCCATTAAGGAAAATGCGGATAAAATTATAGGATTTACCGAAAATATGGAACTCCATGGTTCCCCCTCCATCTCCGAAAATACCTTGGTCTATTAAATAGGTAGGTAGATGTGATTTTCTCCTGAGACCAAAAATTTTAATGACTAAAACTCCTCACTCAAGGCTTTAAAAGGATGTTTTGTACCTAATTTTTTTAAATGGCAAAGTATATTGAATTTGTTGGAGTGCCGGGAGTTGGGAAATCAACGACCTATGAGTTTTTGAAAACAAAATACGAGAAAAATTCCAACTGGATCCCTTACGAGGAATTGTGCAAAAGTAACGCCGAGCACAGAAAAGGGATTAAAGAATTTATTATAGCCTTTATAATTAAAAAAATCAAACCTGGTGCCTCCTCGAAAGCTTCTCCAGACAGGATTCTATTAAATAGAGCCATCGCGGCACATCCGGAATTGATCTCATTATTTTGGAAGACCATTTCAAAAGTTGAAAATAGCAAGGGAGAAGAATTAAGGTTCTACGGAGCCAATTACATCAGGGCCATTCTGGAGAAATATCAACGGATCAAAGAGGCACCCTCCGATAAGTATTGCCTTGTAGATGAGGGGCTCATACACAACCTCAATTATTTTACCTCCGCCGGGGCAACCGCGGGACTTTATGAACAAGGATCCCATATTTTGAGTCTTATAGAGCTGCCAGAGGCGGTAATTTATTTTAATGGGGATGTAAATACCATCGTCCACAGGACTCGGGAGAGGAGAAATCTAAGACTTAGAGATAAATTTTTAACCCCCTCGGAGCTCCTCCGCTCAAGAAGGGAATCCATACAAGAAAAGCAGGTGCATATGGAGCTTGTCAAATCCTGCAAGATCCCGGTATTGTGCCTGGAGGCAAAGGATAGTGTAAAGGTGAAGGCAAACCGCATCATCTCATTTGTAAAAGAATTGGGATGAGATCATTTTTCGATTCCCCTGCCTTACTGTTTCAATAATTGACAAAATGCCTGGTTTTACCTCCTGGCAAATCAAAGGTAA
>JBGSWA010000153.1:0-6905 GCA_041752645.1 Gillisia sp.
TGATAGATCACATCATCGTTACCAGTGAAGGGTATTATTCTTTTGCTGATGATGGGCTTTTATAGCCGCTTTTTTTATTCAAAAAATGCTCGAAATGGCTTTATTTAGGATGATAATCTTATATTTACCAAAATTTGACAAGTCTAAAAACATAACAGTGGCAGGCCAATTTGGAAATAAAATTAAAGAGCTGAGAGAACAGCAAAACCTTTTGCAGAGGCAGGTTGCTGCTCAGTTAGATGTAGATACCCCGCTATTTAGCAAGATAGAACGGGGTGAACGCACCGCTAAGAAAGAATTGGTAACACAACTGGCGCAGTTGCTGAATGTAGACAAAAATGAATTGCTTACGCTGTGGCTGGCCGACCAGGTTTTTGATGTTATAAATGGGGAAGAAAACGCAGATGAAGCTTTGAAATCAGTATCTAAAAAAATTAAAAAGAAGTAATGAACGGAGAATCTTTAAATATTGAACAGGATAATCTTGCAAAGTTAAAAGAACAGTTTCCAAACTTGTTTACAGAAGGTAAGATGGATTGGGAAAAATTAAAAGCAACATTTAGCGATGATATTAATTTCGCTAATGAAAGATATGTACTCAATTGGGCAGGAAAATCTGATGCTTTTAAGATACTGCAAATTCCTACTACGGCAACCTTAAAACCGGTTCCGGATGAATCTATCAATTTTGAAACAACAGGAAACATTTTTATTGAAGGTGAGAATCTTGAAGTGTTGAAAATTTTACAGAAAAGTTATTACAATAAAATTAAGTTCATAGAAATAGATCCACCATATAATACTGGTGGCGATAGTTTCATATACCCTGATAAGTTTAAAGAAAATAAAGCAGAGTATGAAAAACGTATCGGCGAAAAGGATGAAGAAGGTTACCTTATGAAAGAAGGTATGTTTCGAAAGAACAGCAAGGATAGTGGCCATTATCACAGTAATTGGTTAAGCATGATGTATCCACGCTTGTTCCTTGCAAAAAATTTATTAAAAGATGATGGGGTGATATTTGTGCATATTGATGATAATGAAGTTCATAATCTTAGATTGATAATGAATGAAATTTTTGGAGAAGAAAATTTTGTAGAACAAATTATTTGGAAAAATAAATATAATGCAGGTGCACTGACCAATGGATTTTCAAATATTCATGAATACATTTTGTGTTATAGTAAAAGTCCAATTGTAAATATAGAAGCACCATTAACTGAAGAGGACATTAAGAAGTATAATAAAATAGATGAAAAATCTTCACAACGTGGAGGTTTTGTAACTCAACCGTTAGCTACTGGCAGTAAGGATGAACGATTAAATCTTAGGTATCCAATCCATTATAATGGTGTTGAGATATGGCCGGAGAAACAATGGATTTGGTCAAAGGAAAGGGTCGAGAAGGCAATCAAGAATAATGAAATCGTTTTCAATGAATCTAATGGAACTTATAGTCCAAGGGTTAAGCAGTATTTAAAAGACGAAAATGGAGAACTCCGTAAAAGTAAACCAGTTTCAATATTGATTGGTCCATATAATCAGGAAGGGTCAAAAGAAATCAAAGAGCTTTTTGATGCTAATGTTTTTGGATTCCCTAAACCATCCGGCCTAATTCGATATTTGCTTTCGCTGACTTTTAATGACGATCCTAGTAGCGAAGGATTATACCTTGATTTTTTTTCTGGTTCAGCGTCTTTCGCCCATGCGGTATTGGAAAAGAATACTGAAGATGGCGGCAACCGTAAATTTATTTGCGTCCAACTCCCTGAACAATGTGACGAGAAAAGCGAAGCATATAAGGCAGGATACAAGACTATTGCAGACATATCAAAAGAAAGAATCCGCAGAGTTATAAAAAAAATTGAAAAAAGCAAAGCTGAAAAGCCTGATATGTTTGACAATGGCAAGCAGGATTTAGGCTTCAAAGTTTTTAAACTGTCTGCTTCCAATTTCAAAATTTGGCGAAGCAACGAAATAACTGAAGAAAACTTAGTGCAGCAGTTAGAGGCTTTCACAAATCCTGTTCATGCAAACAGCCCTGAAAAAAACATGCTGTATGAATTAATGCTTAAGGCAGGTTATCAGCTTACGGATGAAGTTGAAGATAAAGGCAATTTTTACAGCATTGCAAACGGACAACTTATTATTGCTCTAAAGAAATTGGATGAAAAGATTATTGCAGCAGTCATTGCCGCCAAACCAAAGAAGGTTATCACATTGGATAATTCGTATGCAGGCAATGACCAGCTAAAAACAAACACTGTATTGCAAATGAAGGATGCAGGAATAGATTTTAAAACGATTTAAATAAATAAAAGTGACAAAAGAAGAAATTGGAAAAAGTATTGACCCGAACTATCCTTTTGTATATGCGCCTACAACAGAACCTACTAAGCTGGTTTTAAGAGACGGTGCTGTTAAAGTTGGATTTTTTGAATTTACTTCTATGTCTCCTCAGCTTGAAGTTGAAAACAGATTCACATTTATTGAATTTGCAAATGCGCTGCAGTATCGAGATACGGGTAATCAAGACTTAATTACTGTTATTAATGGAGATGATTTAATTGAAGTTGAATATCCATCAAGTAATATCAATGAAATATTTAATGGCGAAAACAAAATTGAAGATTCAGATGAAACGAAAGTTCCAATTAAGGTCCCCTTTGACCCAAATTTAATTCGAATTAGGCGAGATCCCTTTACTCTTGGGGAACTGATTGACAAAATTGAACACAATGAAATTAATTTTTTTACATTATTTCAAAGAAAAGATAATTTATGGGATAATGTAAAACAGAGTCGTCTAATAGAATCAGTGTTATTAAGACTTCCTTTACCCGCTTTCTATTTTGATGAGATTGAGAATGAAAACGAGATAACAAAAGAATTGATGAATTCATGGCAAGTTATTGATGGTCTTCAACGATGCAGTGTATTGCGCAATTTCGCAGTAAATAAAACGATGATTCTTGAGGATATGGAATTTCTAAAACAGTTTAATGGTAAAACATATAGTATTTTGCCAAGAGACTTACAAAGAAGAATTACTCAAAGTCCAATAACGGTATATGTTGTTGAAAAAGGAACTCCGGATGAAGTCAAATTTAATATCTTCAAAAGAATCAACACTGGCGGTTTAGTACTGACAGCACAAGAAATACGACACGCCCTGAATCAAGGCATCCCAGCTAAATTTATAGAGGAACTTTCAGAGGTCAAAGAATTTAAAGAGGCTTCATGTTATGTTATTAACTCTGATAGAATGGAGGATAGAGATTTTGTAACCAGATTCGCTTCTTTTTACCTGAAAGGCCCCTATGAATATGAGCCAGACCTAGATAGCTTTATGACAAAGGGGATGGCCGCAATTAAAAATACGACACTCCAATTTCGAATTGAAATGAAGGAAAGTTTTAAGCGAGCTATGAAAACAGCAATAGCAATTTTTGGTAACGATGCCTTTAGGAAAAGACAAAATGCTTATGATAGAAGAAGACCGATAAACAAGGCTCTATTTGAATCACTTAGTGTAGGCTTTAGTAAGTTAACAGACCAAGAATCTATAAAACTAATAGCTAACTCAAATCTATTCAAGGAGAAATTTATGATGTTAAATAAAGAACCTAAATTCTTTAATGCGCTTTCATCAGGAACCGGTCAAAAGGAAAACGTAAAAACAAGGTTCGAAGAAATTTCGAAAATAATCACTGAAACAATTAATTTCTGAAATGATCAATAAACTAACAATAAAGAATTTCAAGGCCCATCGAAATACTGAACTTGATTTGAAAAATCTTAATATTCTTTCGGGAATTAACGGAGTTGGAAAGTCTTCTGTTTTTCAATCATTATTATTATTAAGGCAATCTTTTGAAAACAATGTGTTGAATACTGGCTTACAACTAAACAAGCCACATTGCGACATTGGATTTATAAGTGATGCTTTGTATCAATATGGAGAAGATGATATCATCCAATTTGTATTGAATTCAGATGAAAACGGTGAACAAGTGTGGAAATTTAAGCCTCAGGGCAATAATCCAAATAAAAATTTCATTCCAATTTTTGAAGATTCTCCAGCTAATCCTCCTGGATTGAGTGTTTTTAATGAGAACTTTCAATATCTAAGTGCAGCAAGATTATCACCAAGAGAAACTTACCCACTGGATTCAAATGCAGTCGAAACCAAAAAGCAGTTGTCAATTGAAAAGGGACAAGGTGAACTTGTTGTTCATTTTTTATACCATTTTGGAATTGAAAAAAAGCAAAAAATAAAGTTTCCGAATTTATTAAATCCAAATTCGGAATTCGACGACTTGTTAAATCAATCTACGGCATGGGAGCGGGAAATAAGCCCAGGTGTAAACGTGGTGCCTAAGCCCAGCGGCAAATCATTTACTTTAAAATACACTTTTAACAAGAGTAATGATATAGCACCAACAAATGAATTTAGCGCAGAAAATGTTGGTTTTGGTTTAAGTTATGCCTTACCTATTATTGTCGCAGTCTTGTCAGCTGAAAAAGGCAGTCTTATTTTGATTGAAAATCCAGAAGCCCATCTTCACCCAAAAGCTCAAGCTAAATTAGCCGAATTATTGGCTCTTGCGGCCCAAAATGGAATACAAATTATTTTGGAAACTCACAGCGACCACATCATTAATGGAGTTTTAGTTGCCTGTAAAAGATTTGAAAAGGAAGGGAAAGGTATTGATCGAAACTTAGTCAAAGTTTATCATTTTTCAAGAGACGAGGCTAAGCACAGTGCTAAAGCTGATGAAATACAGATATTAGAAGGCGGAAAGATAGATAAACAGCCAAATGAATTTTTTGATCAAACAGAAAATGATTTAAATTTTTTATTAGATTTTTGATATGAGAGTTAAGGCTTTTTTACTTTTACCAGAAACTGATGCTGCCTTCGAAATGCTACATCAAAACCCCGATTCATATCATGAAATAATTACTCAGCTTTTTGCTATTAAGCAAAAATTAAAAGCGCAAGATGGCTTTCATGTGTACTATGATTCTGCAAATGTTTTAAAATTTATACAGGCTGCAACCGGATACATTCCAGATCCCCATTTAGCTGGAATTAAGGGGCAACTTTATCATATATTAAAATACATTTCCACAGACGTTAACTTACCAGTTTTTAGAAATTATCAACACGTTTATGCCAATTGGCAAATTTCAGTGAGTGTAGTACCTTCTCCTTTTGTTGTCGCCGAATCTGCGGAATCTAAAATTGCTGACAATGATAATGAAAAAACAATTTGTCTTTGTTTAGGAAATTCTTTGAATAATGAGCGGGATGAGTTACATGTTATTAAAGATTCAATTGGTGAATCCTCCCTTCCTGTCCTGATTTCAGTTGGTGCATGTAATTGTGACGTTAGCTTCGTAAGATGGGTAGTTACTTTGCCTATCGGGAAATTCTCATTGCGGGTAAATCAACAATATGAACCGTTAGAAAAATTTTGGAAAAAGGAACGAATTTACCGTCACAAGGCAACAGGAAATTACTGGTACTTTGACTTCTTTCATAAAGACAATAAAATTCACTATGAAGTATTTGATAGCACTGGCGATGTTTATTTAGGTGAAGCGGATGAAAATGGTAATATGAAACCAGGAACAAATGTTGGGAATAAAAAAATAAGCAATATTATTTGATGAAACTACACTTTGACAGCAATCAACAATACCAACTGGATGCAATAAAATCTATCACTGATATATTTGAGGGGCAACCTTTAAATGGCGGCGATTTTGAGTTTAGCATTTACCCTGCAGGTGCATTGCATTCCGAAAACGGATTTGGCAATCGCCTAAACTTATCTGCAGAACAGATTTGGGAAAATGTACAAACCATTAAAAATACCAATGAAATAAAAAATGATAAGCAAACGCTCGAAGGCATGAATTTCTCTATAGAAATGGAAACAGGTACGGGTAAAACTTATGTATACCTGCGAACAATTTTTGAGTTACATAAATTATATGGTTTTAAAAAGTATGTAATTGTAGTTCCTTCGGTGGCGATACGTGAAGGAGTTTTAAAAAATCTGCAGATTACGCAGGAACACTTTCAAAATTTATATGATAAAGTTCCTGTGAACCCTGAAGTATATGACAGTAAAAAAGTGTCAAATCTACGTGGTTTCGCAAGTGGCAATGCCATCCAGATTTTAGTGATTAATATAGATTCTTTTGCTAAAGATGAAAACATCATTAACAAGACAAACGACAAACTCACCGGTAAAAAGCCAATTGAATTTATACAAAGTACCAATCCCATTGTGATAGTGGACGAACCACAAAATATGGAAACGGAAATAAGAAAAAAAGCTATTGAAAATTTAAATCCCCTCTGCACTCTCCGGTATTCTGCAACACACGCAAACCTTTACAATTTAATGTACTCTTTAAACCCGGTAAAAGCGTATGATCTGGGGTTGGTAAAACAAATAGAAGTTGATTCCGTTCTAAGTGAAAATGACTTCAACAGTGCCTACTTGCAGGTTGAATCGGTAAGCCGGTCAGGCAATAGTATTACAGCGAAAATTAAGGTTGATGTAAATACAACCGATGGTATCAAAAGAAAGAGTGTTACAGCGAATGCAAGGAAAAATGACTTGTTTGAATTATCAGGAAGAAATGACCGTTATGATGGTTTGAAAATTTATGAAATTGATTTTGGAAGCCAGCAGATAGAACTTACAAACGGTGTTATTTTAGGTGTAGGACAATCACAGGGTGGCATGAATGATGAAGTGATGAAATTTATGATACGCAAGACCGTTGAGGAGCATTTAAGAAAGGAAAAGCAATATCTGAGCAAGGGCATAAAAGTGCTTTCGTTGTTCTTTATAGATAAGGTAAAAAACTATCGGGAATATGAT
>JBGSWA010000154.1:0-49525 GCA_041752645.1 Gillisia sp.
TACCACCCAAATTAAGGCAGGAAATCATTGTTTCCAGGGATCGGGTAAAAGATTTTAAAGAATGGTTGGAATAAACGGTTTTCTATAGGTGGTTCTAATTCTAAAATTTATCACCTTATTAAAACAGAAAGGGCAACCAACGGCTGCCCTTTCTGTTAAAAATTGAGTTTGTGAACTATAATTTTATTGTTCCACAACCAACCCTGGTTCCGGCAGCACCTGCAGGCTGGGAAGTAAAATCGTCTACTCCATCGTGGATAACAACCGATTTTTCTAAAATATTTTTATTTGGATCCTCACAGCCAATACACCACTCATCTGTGGTCATGGTGATAGTACCCTGTCCATTGGCATCTACTTTAAAATTGCCGATGTCTCCTTTGTGGTAACCCTTTGCATCGCCCCATTTTCCGTGATTTTCATGGGTTGGATTCCAGTGTCCACCGGCAGAAGATCCGTCTTTTGCTGAACAATCTGCATTTTCATGAAGGTGGATTGCGTGTAATCCTTCTGAAAGACCATCAATAATGGCAGTCATAGTAACTTCCCCATTTTCTTCCGTAAATACGACATTCCCGGAAAGTTTAGAGTCGCTTTTGGGCTCTAAAGTTACTTTTGCTTTTTTAACTTCTTTTATTGTTTCCTGAGTCATCTCAGTTTCTGAAACTTTCTCTGCATCATTTTCCTTTTTCTCGTTTTTACATCCTACAATGGCTAAAGTTGCGCAGAATAAAAGTGTTAAGCTAATACGTTTCATAGTTTGATTAATTAGATTTATTATTTAATGATCTAAATTATGAGTAATATGGGGATTTACCAAAGAATTAAGGATTGCTTAACAAAGATTAAATCCCTCCGAAAAATTAGAATTCCTTTTTAAGGCTTGTAATTATTTGGGTAGGGGAATGCAGCGTTTTATGAACCGGACATTTATTGGCGATTTCCAAAAGCCGCTTAATTTGTTTCTCATCCAAATTGCTTTTAATTATCAGTTCCCTTTCAAAGGTGTCAATTTTGGCACTCTCATCTTCGCAATTCATGCAGTCAATGGCATGTTCTTTGCTGTAATTAACGTGGGTTTCCACCTGGTCTAATTTCCAGCCTTTGCCTTTGGCATACATCTGGACAGTCATAGAGGTGCAGGCTGCAAGGCCTGCAGAAACCAGATCATAGGGGGTTGGTCCAAAATTATTCCCTCCTACTTCCTTAGGTTCATCGGCCACAAAATAATGATTTCCTGCCTTAATTTGGGTGGTAAAACCTTCATTTCCTAGTGATGCCACCACATGGTGATTGGATTTTAAGGAAGGGGCCTCGGGGATTTCCAAATACCGGTGTGCCCAACTGCCTATTATCTGGCCGGTATATAAAGAATCTTCCTTATTGGTAAGCAAATGATCGGCGCCATCCAGGGACACGAAGCTTTTCGGATGTTTTGCAGCCTTATACAATTCTTCCGCGTTTTTGATTTCAACGGTGGTGTCCTGCGGGGAATGCAGTATTAATAATGATTTGCCCAATCCGGGCATTATTTGGAGAAGTTCCTGTTTTTTTAAATCATCTATAAATTGCTTTTTAATATTGAAGGGCCGGCCCCCGATATTCACCTTAGCCATTCCCTGAGATGTGATCTCATCCAGGTCGTTCTCTATCAGATGTTGGACATGGGTAACAGAAGATGGGGCGCCCAGAGTAGCAATTGCCTTTACATCGGGTAATTTTTGAGCGGCAATCAGCACTGCAGCCCCTCCTAAAGAATGACCTATTAAAAGGCTTGGAGATTTGTATTGCACATTTAAATATTCTGCAGCAGCAACCAAATCTTCCACGTTGCCGGAAAAATTTGAATCGGCAAATTCTCCTTCGCTTTCTCCCAAACCAGTAAAATCAAACCGAAGCACACCAAAACCTTTGGCGGTAAGTGCATCACTGATGTTTTTTACGGCAAAAAAGTTTTTATTGCAAGTAAAACAATGGGCAAACAAAGCAAAATTATGTGGTTTTTGATCTAAAGGCAATTCCAGATTGCCATATAAGTCGTGCCCTTCCTTATTTTTAAATCGTACTTTTTTTGAACTCATGGTTGGATTCTTAGATTTTGATGAACTTTTTGAAATACAGGTTTTAATTGTAATTTTTTAAATTTTCACAATGTATCAATATGATTCAGGAAAAAGGAATTGAAGGTACCGCTATTTCGAGTTTTTTAGGACCCATAGCGGCTACTACTGTATTTGTTTCACCAATATATTCGCCATCAATCTGAAAAGAAATTGGGGATTTACAGTTTATCCGGGCGCTATTGGTTGAAATTATTTCTGCAAATTCCGGGTCCAGGGTAATTTGGTCGTTCAATGTCTTAAAAATTTCAACAAAATTCAGGGTTTTAAATAAAATTAATTCAAAAAAGCCATCGTTTAATTTCCCAGATGGATTAATATTTGCCCCGGTACCAAATTTCCTGGCGTTGGCAATGGCCAGCAAAACTCCTGTTTGAACGATTTGTTTTCCATTTGCCTCAATTTCAAATTCAAAAGGGTATTCACATTTCATCAAAGTAGGGATCGAATGAAGTATATACCCCAATTTCCCCCTTATATTTGAATTTTGAAAATTTTTTATCAATTCAGCGTTAATTCCAAGATCGGCTATATGTAAACAGATCCGGTTATTTAATTGAAGCGTGTCCATTTTAAAAAAGGTATCACCCAATGCTACTTGCAGTTGTTCATGGAGATTCGTTGGTAGATTTAAATTAAGGGCCAAGCCGTTCGCGGAACCCGCGGGTATAATTCCTATGGGGATCTCATGGTTTTTCAGGGCCTCTGCAACAAGTTGGATAGTCCCATCGCCTCCTGCAACCAAAATACGTTCCGGTTGGAATTTAAAAATCATTTCTTGAATGCTATCCTGATTAGTATCCCCCATGGTATTATAAATTTCGAGGGAATAATTTCTTGTGTTAATTTCTGCCTTTACTGCTTCAATCAGTTTACTTTTGTCACTACCACCCGAAATCGGATTTACAACCAGCAAGATTTGATTTTTTATTTTCATGAGTTTTTCTATTGTTGATAAAAATAAGTATTTTGGCAGGAAGCTTTCGTTAACAAAACCTCAATTGGTAAAATTAGACTTAAAATTATACCGTGGCTACTTAAATGATCAGGAATTGGTTGTTTTTGGCCATGTTTTTAAATCCTGGGCACCGGATAAGTACCGCATGGACAGAGGTGGAATCAGACATGCATTTTCCATTATTCATATGTTCAATATTTCTCCTATTTCCAACATCCGGGTCAGACTTGAATTTAAGGGAACTGTTGTTGAGACAAAAACCCTGCAGGATGGTTATTTTAGATTTACAATTCCATTTAACGAGGAACTGGAAAGCGGTTGGCATCCGTATACAATTACCTGTAAGATCAATACATTTGGAATTGTTGAAATAGGGGAGGTCCTCAAACCCTTTGAAAGCAAATACGCGATTATTTCTGATATTGACGATACCATTCTTATCTCGCGCAGCAATAATTTTATTAAAAAATTATATATTATCTTGTTGAAAAACATCAATAAACGCAAGGTGTTTAACGATGTTGTACCACATTATATGGCCTTGAGTACTTATGGACAGCAAAATATAAATGGATTTAATTCCTTTTTTTATGTGTCCAGCAGCGAGTGGAATTTATACAGTTTTATAAATGAATTTGCACAAATACACCAATTGCCAAAGGCCGTTATAAAGCTTAAAAAGATCAAAACAGGATTATTGGATCTCCTGTTCACCGGGAGGGGAAGCCACGATCATAAATTTGAAAAAATAAAGGATATCATTTCGTTTTATCCAAATCTCCAATATGTTTTACTTGGAGACGACTCCCAGAGAGATCCCGATATCTACGAACGAATTTGCAAAATTTTCCCGTTAAATATCAAAGCGGTATATATCCGTCATACCGCTAAGGACAAAAAACAAAAGACACAAAAGATTCTCGATAATATAGACGATTTAGGCGTTGCTACCTGCTATTTTAAGCATAGCGAAAAAGCAATTAGGCATTCAAAAGAAATCGGGATTATATAAAAATGGGTAGTTGAGAAAAAGATTGTGAAATTGAATGAATACTGCCTGTTCTGAATTTTGAAAGCACGAAAATCCTATCTGGGTGTGGGTGCTGTTAACGGGTGGTGGTTCTTTGTGCGTTATTGACATATTCTAAAATATCACCTGGCTGGCATTCCAATATATTACAAATTGTCTCCAAGGTGCTAAATCTAATTGCTTTTGCTTTTCCTGTCTTTAAAATAGAAAGGTTCGATAAGCTCAACCCAACTTTGTCAGAAAGTTCCTTCAGTAACTTCTTTCGCTTTGCCATCATTACATCTAAATTTACAATGATTGCCAAAGCTTATACAGTTAAATCATTTTCGTTTTGAATGTCTACTCCTTTTTTGAAAATAGTCGCAATAATATAAATTACAGCACCCATTAAAATAAAGGCTTGACTGTCTGCCCAAAATTGGTTCAAGGGGTCGGTGACAAAACCGTGATGCATTAAATATTTAGCTATCTGACTGGCAATGTAACTAAACAGTCCAATTGTAATAGTGTAATAGCTAATTAGATAAATTTGCTTCGAAACAAAAGTGTTGAACGGTTTTGTTAAATCCATTTTGTGCATTAGTCTGATAACTATGTAGAATAAGAAGGCTTTCAAAATTGAAATGGATAGAATAAAGCTATAGATTCCGAAAAAAGCTATTTTGCTTGCTTTATACATTTCAGATAAGTCCAATTTTTGATAAAGATTTTGGACAAATTCAGGATTGAACAGACTGAAAAAGAAATTTACAATCAAGCCACCGGCTTCAATGGACAAACCGACAAAGATGACCCAAGCCACAATATATAAGGTCCAAAATAGGAAGTTGTTTGTTTTTGTCATGAGTGATAAATTTTGAATTGATATCGTAAAAATAATAAATATTTATTGATAAACAATAAATATTTACCTCTATTCAAAAATAATTTTTAACTTTACGGAGACACCGATAGGTCATTGATTGATTGCGATTTGTATTTTAGCGGATACCTCCGATTAGGAAGTTTCGTTTTATTTGTGGTGTGTTTTTATGGGGGGTATTGGTGTCTCTTTACAATGCCCGCTAACGGTTACCTATAAACGTAGGGCGGGATTTCGATGCGAAGCACTTTCCCCCTACGCTCAACTTACTTCGAAGACAAAATAGTGCAATGACATTCATCCGACAATAGAACTTTTAGTACTTTCAAAGATTGAAACCACGATGATTTATCTGCACTTGCTGAAATAGAAACGAGCCGCGCTTTGTTCTCCCTTAGATTTTTTAATTCCCGGAGATCAATGAGCTGCAAACCCTTTTTTAGATACTTCCATCTAAGGATTTAATGCGTCCTAGCAACGTGTTTTTGACCAATTGGCACGTTGTCATGCAGCGAAAATGGACCTTTACCCCATGCTATGTGATGACCCGAGAACAGCAATACCAATACCATAGTTTTGGCTGCCATCGTTGTCCAAATTGCGGTGGGCTCTAAGTGGAAAGAGACGAATGGATCGAAAGCCGAACCAAGGAATTGTTGCCAACTCCTTATTTGCATTTGGCTTTCAAGCTGCCAGAGGAACTAAGCCCGCTCTTAATCAGGAACCGTAAGCTTTTTTAAACTGCTTTCTGAGGCTACTCCACAAACCTTTTTGAACCACCCGCCAGGATGAAAAATTATTTGGATGCCAATTGTAGAATCACGATGGCACTTCATGGGTTTCGGTCCCATTAAGGTGCGGGTCTATGAATTTTTTATGTTCCTGCACCATCCCCATATATATTGTAGAATGGTTTGTCTAGCCCTCCATTTTTACCCAAAGGTTCCCTTTTTGGTGGGAGGCGACCGCTTTTTCAATAAAATTCATTCCTCTTATTCCTTCCTTCATTGTTGGGAATTCCCCAGGATGATAATTCTCCTTTCTAATTGCTTTTGCGACCCCTTTATAGATATTTCCCATTGCGTCAAAGATTCCTTCAGGATGTCCCGGAGGAAGTTTTGTGCCAGTAAGGGAGAGTTCACTGTTGTAGGAGTGCCCGGGTTTTAAAACCCTTAAGGGTTCCCCATCCTGAAGTAAATACAGATAATTTGGATTTTCCTGTTCCCATTTTAAACCTGCTTTCTCACCATAAATGCTTACCGTAAAATTATTTTCTTCTCCAGTGGCAATCTGGCTGGTCCTTATGACACCTTTTACATATTCTGAAAAGCGGAGCAGGATCGTTCCATCTATGTCCATCAGGTTATCTCTGTATAAAAAATTTAAATCTGCCAGGATTTCTTGTATTTCAAGCCCGCTCACATATTCTATCATCCCAAAAGCATGGGTTCCAATATCCCCAACACAACAACTAATACCTGATTTTGTAGGATCCAATCGCCAGGTATTGGTGCGTTGTTCCTCATCGTGGATTATTGGGTTGATCCAGCCCTGGTAATATTGTACATCTATCTTCTGAATTTTCCCAATCTCACCATTGGCGATCATTTCCTTCATCTGACGAATCATAGGATAACCTGTGTAGGTATATGTTACCGCGAAAATAGTTTTAGATTTCTTTTGAATTTCTTCCAGGATCTTTGCCTCCGCATAGGAGGTGGTCATCGGCTTTTCGCAAATCACATGAAATCCGTTTTCCAACAGGATTTTGGCCATTGGAAAATGGAGGAAGTTGGGAGTCAGTATTGAGATTACCTGCATACGCTCCTCTTTCCCAAGCGCATTTTCCTGTTCCACCAAGCTGTCAAGATCTTTGTAAACCCTGTCAGTGCTCAAACCAATTTCTCTGGCGGAATTTAAATTTTCCTGATAGTCCTGGTTAAATACCCCGCCTACTATTTCAAATTGGCCATGCATTGTGGAAGCCACGCGATGCAATATACCAATAAGGGAATTTCCTCCGCCCCCAAGGATTCCTAATCGCAATTTTGAACTCATAAAAAACTATTTTTTTAAATTAGTAGCTAATGTAACTTTCATTTTTAAAATATTAAAGAAATTTTAGCTGAATGCAGGGGGAGATTAAAGTGTAAAAAAGTCCAATTCAGGATAGCTTGAGCTACCTCAATTGGACTTTTTTCAAACCCTGCAAACATTCATCGACTTT
Source organism: Gillisia sp. (assembly GCA_041752645.1). Classification (GTDB taxonomy): domain Bacteria; phylum Bacteroidota; class Bacteroidia; order Flavobacteriales; family Flavobacteriaceae; genus Gillisia. Next base: position 7,198 of record JBGSWA010000154.1, read on the forward strand.
TTGTAATTAATAAAATTATAGGTGCAATCCGTTATTACAATACCTATTGGTCAATGTTCTTTACAATTTTTTAATCTTGATATTTCTGAACCATACATCATCCCCGTGATCCTGCAAACCTATGAAGCCTTGTTTATCTTTACCACCTGCATTGAGAAAGTTTTCCCAATCTTTGAATTTGCTGTTTTTCACCATATCCTTCCATTGGTCTGTCCATAAATGATATTCCACCACATTTTTGCCATTTTGGTTGTGTACAACAGTACCTCGGTAAACAAGAATAGAAATTGTATTCCATTCCCCTACCGGTTTGGCGTTTTGAGGTTTCGCAGGAATAAGGTCATACAAAGATCCTGCCTGCCTATTTCCATCTTTTCCCAACCTCGCATCAGGATGTTTATCATTGTCGAGAATTTGCATTTCAGGCGAGGAGGTGTAAATAGGTTCCCCTTCTATTTCCTGTGCCAAATAAAAAACACCGCTGTTTCCTCCCTCTGATACTTTCCATTCGAGGGACAATTCAAAATCCTTAAATTGCTCGTCAAAAATAATGTCACCACCTCCACCAGCTTCCCCGGATCCAGATCCCTGTACTTTTATAGCGCCATCCTCGACGACCCATCCTTGAGAGGGAAAAGAATCTAGGGTATATCCCCTCCATCCTTCGGTAGTTTTTCCGTCAAATAATAGCTTCCAACCTTCCTCTTTTTCCTTTTGGGAAAGTTCATTCACCTCTGCTACGACCTCAACCTCCGCGGGAGTGGCCTCCTGATTTTCCTGATCACTCTTCTTTTTCTCACCACAGGAGCTAAGGGTAGTCCCTATGAGAATTAGGATTACTGGCAAGGAATAAATTTTATTTGTAAACTTAGATGTCAAAATATTTTTTTTCATTTTCTGTTTTGTTTAAATTAAATTTTTACTGATAAAAAGATTAAGATAATTTCCAGCCTTCCCTGTAATTGTGTTTGATGTATTCCTCTGAAGCCTGTTTTGCGTTAATTGTTTCGTACTGGGTATCAAATTTTGGATCCCCGTCAATGACTGTAAATTTATCAGTAGTCACAATTTTGATTTCCTCCTGGGCTCCAATATTTGTAATTTGCATTTTATCGCCATCCCAATCTAATTTTTTCTTGAGATCCTGCAACCTAATGGCGAGGTTACCCATGACAACTACTTCATTGAAAGGCCCTGAATACGCGAAGTTGGAACTTGCCTCCACCCGGCTATCCTTAGGTTCTTTACATGCCCTTACCCAATCCATTTCATGGCTCAGTGCAACCCGTGGAATTACTTTTTTGACCTGTGGAGGATTGTTTTCCCTTCCTATAATATAAGGATCAACACCGTAAGTGCTACAGATGATGGTTCCTTTGGTACCGATCACCATAGCGCCGCCGCCGCCGTCACCCATGATTTTTCCGGGTTCCATCCCAGCAGGCCGCTCAGGTAACAAACCGCCATCATACCATTTGAATTTTAGGGCAGGCATTTTTATCTTATCGAGACTTTCTCTTTCAGGAAAATAATAGGTAACCATTCCTGCAATAGGTGCGCTCTCGGTGTTTACCAGGGAAGAACTTCCTTCAAATGCGGTAGGATGACCAAGATTCAGTGCGAAATACACCGGATCCATAAGATGGCATCCCATATCCCCTAATGCACCTGTTCCAAAATCCCACCAGGCTCTCCAGTTCCAGGGAGTATATGCGGGATGATACGGCCTGTTTTTAGCCGGTCCAATAAATAGGTCCCAGTCCAAAGTGGAAGGTACAGGTGGTTGTTCTAAGGGTCTTTCCAGCCCTTGAGGCCAAATAGGACGATTTGTCCAGGCATGTGCTTCAATTGGATCTCCAATTTCCCCATTTTGAATCCATTCCGCAAATAATCTCGTTCCTTCATTTGAATGCCCCTGGTTACCCATTTGGGTGGCAACCCCAGTTTGTTTTGCCATTCCGGTTAAATACCTGGATTCATAAATTGAATGGGTAAGTGGTTTCTGAAGAAATACGTGTTTACCCATGCTCATACTAGCCCCGGCAGTAAGTGCATGAGTATGGTCCGGAGTTGCAATTACAACTGCATCTATATCCTTGTCCATTTCTTCAAGCATCTTACGATAATCGAGATATTTTTTTGCCTTGGGATAATCATTAAAAGTTTTTGCAGAATAATCCCAATCCACATCACAAAGTGCTACGATATTTTGCCCTGTTATATTTAGAAGGTTAGCCCTTCCCATCCCACCGATACCAATACCTGCTATATTTAGAGTATCACTCGGTGCAGTAAAACCAACGCCACCAAGTACGTGTCTTGGAACGATCATAACCCCGGCTGCAGCCATAGCTGTATTTGTGATGAACTTCCTCCGTGAGAGTTTGTGCGATTCTTTTTTGTTTTTATCCATAATAATTAAATTTACATTTCTGGTATTTAAGAAAAGTTGTTAAACAATGTGATTAAATTTTACGGTATAATAATTCAATGATAATTAGGCAAATAATCAATAAATTATATTTCTAAATTCACTGTGTTTTATCCCCGGACTGAGGTACAGATTCGTATTACATTTTTTTAAAACCGTTATAATTTGTTTGCTTCAGCCATTAAAAGTTTTTTTGTCGCCATTATTCCTTCTTCCGCTGAAAGTCGTTGCCCTTCATATTCCACCCCAATAAAACCGGTATAACCGGCATCTTTAACAATTTTAAGAATCTTTGAGAATTCCATGGTGGTTTCCTGGCCTTCCTTATTAAAATCATAGGATTTTGCGCTTACGGCCTTTGCATACGGCATCATTTCTTCAATTCCCAGGTATCTTGGGTATTCCTCAATGCATTTAGCCTCCCAGCGTTCTCCGCCCTCACGCTTTAAACAAAAATTGCCAAAATCGGGAAGCGTTCCAACATTGGGGAGGTTCACCCCTTTGATAACCTCTACAAGAAGTTTTGCATTGGAGGATAAATACCCGTGGTTTTCTACCAGCACATTTACCCCTTTTGTAGCGGCATATTCTCCCAATTTTTTAAGGCCGTCTATTGAGTTGTTTTTCCAAATTTCTATCTCATTGCTTCCAAAAAGATTCACCCTTATAGAATGACACCCTAAAAACTGAGCCGCGTCCACCCATTTTTTATGATTCTCTACCGCCGTATTCCTGTCCTTTTCATCAGGGGTAGCAAGATCTCCTTCCCCGTCAACCATGATCAGGACATTTTTCACATGATATCTTTCGCTGCTCGATTTTAAGGAATCCAGTAAGTTTTTCATGGCAATTTCCGGGGATTCCCCGCTCTGCAGGATTGGAGAGTACAACTGGCTGACGTATTCAATCCCCTGAAAGCCCATTTCATTTGCTTTTTTGGCAAAATCCATAGGGTCCATTTCCCCAGCAAGAATGGGTTTGCTCAGCGACCATTGGGCTAAGGAAAGTTTAAAGAAAGGTTCCTGAATGGTGTCTTTTGTTGTGGCAGAGTCAAGATTTGTCTCTTTTTCCTGTTGGTTTTTACAGGAAACCAGGGCGGTGGTAATAATTAAAACGATTATAAATGGATTGATACCTCTAAAGTATGGTTTTTTCATAGAAATGGGATTTAGGGTACTGCTCTAAAATTTTATGACTGGTTTATGAAAGGGAAAAGTAGGTCTTTTTTTTTAAAAAAGTGGTGAAATGCTACTCAAAAATCTATATATTTGGTGGAATATGGTTTTATATTAATATAATTAAACTAATGTGAGCATTATTTCGGAAAATAACACCTTTGACGCTATTGTCGTAGGCACAGGAATTAGTGGGGGATGGGCTGCCAAGGAATTATGTGAAAAAGGTTTTAAAACCCTGGTACTTGAGAGAGGAAGGATGGTAAACCATGTAGCGGATTATCCTACCATGCACGATGATCCCTGGGATTATAAATTTAAAGGACAGGTTCCACGGGAAGAGGCGAAAAATCAAGAAAAACAGGCCAGAACCGGATATACGGTTAACGAGGCGAGCAAGCATTGGTTTGTAGATGACCTTAAACATCCTTATAATGAAACAAAACGATTTGACTGGATGCGTGGATATCACGTTGGAGGAAGATCAATTATGTGGGGAAGGCACAGTTACAGGTTAAGTGATCTTGATTTTGAAGCAAATAAAAAAGATGGTATGGCTGTTGATTGGCCGATACGATATAAGGATGTAGCCCCCTGGTATGATTATGTAGAATCTTTTATCGGGGTAAGTGGCGAGAATCTGGGGCTTTCACAATTACCGGATGGTAAATTCCTGCCAATGATGGAGCTGAATTGTGTGGAAGATCATCTTAAAAAGAAGCTGGCAGAGAATTTTACCGACAGAGTGCTTACTGCCGGTCGCGTAGCACATATTACCAATAATGAGCCTTTTGAGGGACGGGCACCATGCCAATACAGAAATCGCTGTATAAGAGGCTGTCCTTATGGAGCATATTTCAGCAGTAATTCATCAACGTTACCTGCGGCAGAGCGCACAGGAAATATGACCTTGCGGCCCAATTCAATTGTGAGTGAGGTGGTCTATGATTCTAAAACTAAAAAAGCTACCGGGGTTAAAGTCATTGATGTAGATACCAGGGAAGTTTCTGAATTTAAAGCCAATGTTATTTTCTTATGTGCTTCTACTTTCGCATCTACCAGCATTTTAATGCAATCTAAATCGGAAAGGTTCCCTTTTGGAATGGGGAATGATAGCGGAGAACTCGGACATAATGTTATGGATCATCACTTTCAGGCCGGAGCTTCCGGGAAATACGATGGATTTAAGGACAAGTACTATAAAGGAAGAAAACCAAATGGAATTTACCTGCCACGTTTCAGGAACCTATCGGAGAATGAAAATCTCAATTTTAAACGCGGATACGGATATCAGGGGGGGGCTAGTAGGGATAACTGGAATGAGGCTGTTGCCGAGGCCAGTTATGGAAAAGAATTAAAAGAAGCAATCTCAAAACCGGGAGGATGGACCATGGGACTCATGGGATTTGGAGAGACCTTGCCTTATCACGAAAATAAAATGACCCTTGATTATGATAAACCAGATCAGTGGGGATTGCCAACAGTAACTTTTGATGTGGAATTCAAGGAGAATGAAATCAAAATGCGAAAAGATATGGTTGCCCAGGCGATTGAAATGTTGGAAAAGGCTGGTTTCAGGGATGTTAAGGGCTTCGATACTATAGGAGCTCCCGGACTGGGGATCCACGAGATGGGAACAGCCAGAATGGGAAGGGATCCAAAAACCTCTGTATTAAACCGGAACAATCAGCTTCACGATGTGCTTAACCTTTATGTGACAGATGGCTCCTTTATGACTTCTGCTGCCTGTCAAAACCCGTCCCTTACCTATATGGCAATGAGCGCAAGAGCTGCAGATCACGCCGCAAAGAACTTTAAAAAATCCAAGGCTTAATTTTATAATTATGAATAGAAGACAAGCATTAAAAAACTTCGGGCTGGGAGCCGGAATTCTTATAATAGGGCCGAGCAGCTTAAGTTTATTACAAAGTTGTAGTAACGAGCCTAAAAGCGGTTGGGAGCCTACTTTTTTGAGCCTTTCAAACGGGTTGGCACTTCAGCAAATCCTAAATATAATAATCCCAAAAACCGCTACTCCAGGAGCAAAGGATTTAAATCTGGCCGAGTTTATAGATTCCTATATGGATCAGGTGGCATCTGAGGAGGTTCAGAAATATTTTAGAAGAAGTGCAAATGCCTTTGCCGTTGCTTTTAAAGAGGAGTTTGATAAGGAACTCGATAAAGGAAAGGAAAAAGATTTTGAGAAAATCATTTCCAAATATTTAAGGGCTTCCCCGGAAGAACAGGAAATTTTTGCCAAGACGGAAACAGAAACCCAGGATCCAATAGATAAAATTCCGGATTTGAAAATGGATCCGGATGCCGGCTCATTGTCCTATTTGAAGAATGTACGTCAATTGGCAATCTGGGCCTGGAAAACCAATGAACTAATTGGAGAAAATGTTTTGTGGTATGATCCTATCCCTGGGCAATACATAGCTTGTGGACAGGTTATGGAACTTGGAAATGGCAAGGCGATGGCTTTGTAATTTATAAAATTGCAAAATAAATATAATTCCATCTTTTAATTTTAATTGATTTCTCGTTGGTTCGCCAATAAGGACTACCACCTGCTGCGATCCGCTTATCAAAAATTGACTCAGGATATCTTCTATTGAGCTTGTAATCAAATTCATCGAGATGGTCTTTGCAGATATTCTCCCTTGATTTTTATGATAAACTCCTATAAAGTTTCTTTATTTACCATACTAAAATAGCAAAATGAAACCCCTCAGTATTCGAATAATGGTTTGTTTTGTTGATTTCAGAGCTATGAGATTCCACGAATTTTTCAATTTAGTAGGTTGTACTCTTATCAAAGAATACAATTGCTTTTAAGTCCCAGGTATCTCGATTGAGGATCCTATCACTGCGGAATGGCTTTGAGAACTTTCCTATTAAAGAATCGGCAATGTTTTTAAAAATAACCTTCCTCAAATTCAATCATATATTGAGAGTTTGGTGCAGGTCATCCAGCTGCCTCACAGCTTTTTCGTAATCTATCTATGCATTAGATACCAACTTTTATGGTCTACGATGCAATTCACAAGTAGAAATCCCTTTCCTGATGTTGGACCTATAGAGGATTACGAGGAAACCAGGTATGAAAGGGTAAAGCAGCATATTCCATAACGGCTTTGCTCATTAAGGTGGTGCGGAAATGACATTGCGAGCACTGAAATTGCCATTTTGAAATCAACCAATACTGCATTTTAAACGCACATTTTTTACAAACTCCGCCTACTTTCTTCTGGATATCCTTGAAATACTCCTTACAACTTTGCTTGTCAGAAAGCTTACTCACAATTCCAATTAATCTTATTTTTAATATTCCAATATTATTATAAAGAAACGTCAAAAATTGTCGTATTTATAAACAAGCGTTAAACAGGTTATTTTATACAATTTTATAGAAAAAAATGTTTTAAGGCTTTATAAATGGGCTTCATTTCTTCACAGACTCAGATTTTTTTGATCTGACGAATTTACGCTACTTTTTAAATTTATCGGTATTCCATTGAGTTTACATCTTTCTGGCGGTGAAATTTACGCAGACAAAGGATCTAAAAGTTAATGCCTGTTAATCTAATTTTCTTTTTTAGAAAATAATTTATCGAAATCGTTTTCGAAATTGATAATTAATCTTGCTTTATATAATTTTTTTATCTAGATTTGAGATAATAACACTAATTATTAAGTTATAAAACAATTAACCTCTTAAAATTTTAACTTATGAAGCAAATTATACTTAGGAGCATGCTGTTCGTCTTTGCTGTATTGATGTGCGGAATTGTCCATGCGCAAACCTTATCGGTTACCGGAGCCGTTTCGGACGCGACAGGTCCTTTACCTGGATCCAATGTGGCGGTAAAAGGGACCGATATAGGAACGGTTACTGATTTTGATGGTAACTACATTTTAAACGAGGTTCCGCAAAATGGAACTTTGATCTTTTCTTTTATAGGTTTTGTCCCCCAGGAAATTCCTGTTGATGGCCGTACTTCCATCAACATTACCTTAGCTGAAGATGCGGCTACTCTGGATGAAGTGGTGGTAATTGGTTATGGTACAACAACCATTAAAGATGCAACCGGGGCAGTGGCTGTAATTTCCTCTGAAGATTTTAACAAAGGGGTAATTTCCTCTCCGGAACAATTAATTCAAGGCAAAACAGCAGGGGTGCAAATAACAGAATCCAGTGGAGAACCAGGAGCCGGAATACAGGTTCGTATCAGGGGTACAGCTTCAGTTCGATCTAATAATAACCCTTTATTTGTCGTGGATGGAGTACCATTGGCGGGGGATGATACCTCGGCCGGAGGAGCCGATATTGGAGCAGGTACGAGTTCAGCCCGAAATCCACTGAGCTTTTTGAATCCTAATGATATAGAAAGTATAAGTATTTTAAAGGATGCTTCCGCGACAGCAATTTATGGTTCACGGGGAGCTAACGGGGTGGTTATTATCACAACAAAGAGCGGGAAGTCTGGAGCTGGGGGTTTATTTGAATTTAATACAAGCCTAAGTTATTCTACCCCGGCAGAAAGATTTGACCTTTTAAGCGGCCCAGAATTCTTAGATGCAGTTGCACAATACGGAGGAGATGCAGCTGCACTGGATGCCGGTTCAGATACAAACTGGCAGGATGTAGTCCTCAGGAATGTTGTTTCTCACAATCAAACTTTGGCCTACTCTAACAATTATGGTTTAGGATATGTCAGGGCATCATATGGTTATGGACAGCAGCTTGGAATAATTGAAAATTCAAATCAGGAAAAAATTAATGGAAGACTAAATGCTTCCCATCGTTTTTTGGATGAGAAATTAAAGGTTGATTTTAACGGTGCTATTTCTAGAATAAATGATTTAGCACCACTAATCAGTAATAATGCAGGTTCTACCGGGGATCTTCTTGGTGCTGCATACTTTGCAAATCCAACCTGGCCTACTGAGTTAGATTTTGTGCCCGGGGGTGGGGAATTGGTGCCAACGCAATTATTGGAATATTATAAAGATGTAACTAATACCGACAGGTACTTGACAAATGTATCCGCTGAATATTCAATTTTTGAAAATTTAAAGGCCAAAGTGAGTGTTGGGTTTGATCAATCTCATTCGGGGAAAAACCAAACCCTATCTTCTTTAGCAACAGGTTTTACCAATGGTGCTCCCGGAAATGGACGGGGTGCTTTTTCTGAGGTTTTTACCAAAAACCGCTTGTTGGATTTCACCATAAATTATACAAAAGAATTTGAAAACTCCAATTTTGAAGCACTTGTAGGTTTCTCATACCAGGATTTTCTTAGAAAGGGAAAAACAATTTTAGGTTTTGGATATGGAACCTCTGTTCTTGATATGATGGCATCAGATCTGGAAAATTCAGCAAATACAATAGAAGGCTTAATAACCGGGTCTTATCAACAATACGGATTTGATGGGGATGGGTTGTTTGTAAACCGCCTATTTCCTGAAATTGCTACCGAAATTCTAACAACTCCTTCTGGGATCCCGGTTCAGGCTGTTAGTGGGGACTTTTTTAATTTTACAGACGAATTACAATCTTTCTTTGGAAGATTTAATTATTCAATTGCAGATAAATACTTATTTACCGCCACTCTTAGGGTTGACGGTTCCTCCAGATTTGGCCCAGATAATCAATATGGGTATTTTCCTTCCGGGGCATTTGCATGGAAAGCAGATCAGGAAGATTTTATTGGGGAGCGTTTCTCTACCCTAAAACTTAGAGTTGGATACGGGATAACCGGAAGTCAGGATGGATTAGGTTATGGCAATTTTACTTTCAGGGAGCGCTACTCTGGTATTAGTATAGATAATGGAGGTAATATTAACCCGCCGGGAACAAATGTTGTTGCATTTCCTAACAACAATCTCAAATGGGAGGAAACCCAACAAGCAAATATTGGTTTGGATTTTGGATTTCTTAATGACCGTTTAAATGGTACCATTGATATTTATCACAAAAACACCAAAGATTTACTTTTAAGGAAAGAAATCGCCCAACCATCGCCTCAACCTTTTGCTTTTGAAAACCTGGATGCCAAGGTGATCAATAAGGGGATTGAATTCTCCCTCAACTATGACATACTTCAACAGGAAGATCTTAACTGGAATGCAGGCTTCAACCTATCCTACAATGATAATATGGTAAAGGATTTTGATGGTCAAATTCAGACCGGTGCAATAAACGGGAGTGGATTAAGCAATGCGTATGCACAATTACTTGCCGGAGGCAGACCTTTATTCTCGTACTACCTGAGAGAGTTTGGAGGATTTGATGAAAATGGAATTTCAATTTATCCTGAGGGGGATGTACAGAAATTTGTTGGGAAAAGCGCATTGCCAAAATATAATGTTGGTTTTTCTACCAGTGTATCCTATAAAAACTTTGATTTCAATGCATTTTTAGCTGGTCAATATGGTCAATATGTTTATAACAACACTGCAAATGCTTTCTTTACAGCGGGTATTATCGGAACGGGTAAGAATGTAACGCAAGACGTTTTAACCAATGGAGAGTCTATAGCCAATGCTCCAGATGTTTCTACCAGGTTCCTTGAAAAAGGAGATTTTTTAAGATTGCAGAATGCATCGGTAGGCTATAATATTCCTTTAAGGGAAGAAGCATTATTTAAATCATTCAGGTTGTCCTTAACAGGTCAAAATCTTTTTGTAATCACCAGTTATTCCGGATTAGACCCGGAGGTAAATGTCCCTAAGGCATTAAATGATATTCCTTCTCTGGGAATTGATTATACGAGTTTCCCAAGGCCAAGAACTTTCACTTTAGGTTTAAATGCAACATTTTAAAAAAAATAAATAATATGAAGACTACTAAATATTACAGATTCTTAATGTTTACCCTACTTGTTGGCTCACTGGTTGGGTGTACCGATCTGGAGATAGAAGAAACAGATTCCAGATTTGGAAATTTATCGGGTGAATTTAATGGAGTAGATGCGGAGGCAAACCTGGCAAACCTCTTCAATAGCCTTAGGGGTGAGTTTAACACCCAGGAAAACCTTTTCGCGTTGAATGAGGTAACTACCGATGAACAACTTGTGCCGACAAGGGGAACAGACTGGGGGGATAATGGACTGTGGAGAACTCTTCATGCTCATACCTGGGATGCCAATCACAATTTTGTGCGAGGGACATGGAATAACTTCAATCAAATGATATTCAATGCATCTGCTATTATTGATGCAAGAAGTAATCCAACCGAGCAACAGGCTGCAGAAGCTAAATTTGTAAGGGCCGTTGCAATGTTTTGGTTGGTAGATCTATATGGGCAGGTACCCTTCAGAGCCCCGGGTGAAGGACCGGAGATAAATCCTATGGTGATGACAAGTGCTGAAGCCGTAGAGTTCATTATGACAGACCTGAATGAAGCCCTTGCAGTTTTGCCTTCAGGGGGGCCAAGTGCCAGTTTAAATAGACCGACAAAAGCAAGCATAAGATTTTTGCTGGCTAAAACAATCCTTAATAAACATATTTATTTGGGAACCGGATCTGCTTCAGCAGCTGATATGACAGAGGTAATTAACCTTGTGGATGCTATTAAAGCAGATGGATACGACCTTCAAGGTGGATACTTTAATCTTTTTACTTCAGAGGTAGATACTGAAACAATTTTCTTTACAACATCTGATGTGGGGGCAAGAATGTGGAATTCCTTGCACTACAAGCAAAATTCTCCTGATAATACCGGTGGAGGCTGGAACGGTTTCACAACATTGGCTGAATTTTACGACCTTTTTGAAGGAGATCCTAATATTAATGTTCCAGGATCCGGACAAGAGGAAAGAAGAGGTTTTGTACCTACCGATGGTTCCAATTTTGGAATTGGTTATGGATTCCTTGTCGGCCAACAATATGATGAAACCGGTACCGCAATGACAGACAGGCCTGGAAATCCGCTGATCTTCACCAAAGAATTACCTGGATTATTAGGCAACGATGAGAGAACCGGAATCCGGGTTATTAAATATCACCCTGAAAACGGAGCTTTCGCCAATCATGAGGTTATATTTCGTTATGCAGATGCTCACCTTATGAAAGCAGAAGCAATACTCAGAGGCGGAACTTCCGGTGAAACTCCTTTGGCCATGATAAATGAATTAAGAGTTCTTAGAAATGCCAATCCTTTGAGTAGTGCGCCAACAGAACAAGAAATGCTTGATGAAAGAGGCAGGGAATTATACATCGAAATCTGGAGGAGAAATGATCTTATTCGATTTGGTCAATTTACCAATCCCTGGGCTTATAAAGATAATACTGAAGAATTCAGGGTACTTTTTCCTATTCCTGCAACCGCCATTATCACAAATCCAAATCTTATACAAAATCCTGGGTATTGAGTATCTTACTATTATTAATAAAAAAAGAGAGTCACGTGCTCTCTTTTTTTATTAATAATCGAATAATTGGTTATCTAAAAAAGTATCCCTTGAAATTCCAATTCCTGGTACCCTTTTAAAATAATGGGTTAAAACTTCATTATTTAAAAACTTAATTTTGGCTTTACATCTTAAAATGCCCTTTAGTCATCCATCCGGAAAATAAATCCCTGGTTATGAATATTTTTTATTTTAATCGAAGGTTCTGCTTCCAAATAATTCCTTAACCTTGAAATAAACACATTAAGACTCTTCCTGGTGAAATAATCGTTCTTTCCCCATATGGCATCCAATATTTCTTTATGGGTGCAGATCTTATTTTGTCGGATGACAAAGAAATGAAGCAAGTCATTTTCTCTGGAAGTAAGTTTTATAGTTTTATAATCATAGGTTAGTTTTAATTTATCATTCTCATATCTGTATTTTCCAAGGGTGAATTCTTTATTTATATTGGGTTTTGACTTGTTTAAGGATAAGGTATTGAGCAAGGTATTAATCCTTACCACCAATTCCTCTTCATCAATCGGCTTTTTCAAATAATCAATAGCCCCCAAATAGAATCCTTTTAAAACGTCAATTTTTAGTGAGCGAGCGGTTAAAAAAATAAAAGGGATCTCGGGATATTTACTTTTAATTTTTTCAGCTAAGGTAAAACCATCCATTTCAGGCATCATGACATCCAATATCGCCAAATCAAATTTGTTTTTTTCAATTTCCTTTAAGGCAGTCTTTCCATTTTTGCTCAAGTTAATCTCGAAACCTTTCATCTTCAGATATTCGGTTAACAAATACCCTAAAGATTCGTCATCTTCAACCAATAATATTTTTTTTCTACTTTCCATGGTTATTTAATAAGGGGATACTCAAAATAAATACAGATCCTTTGGCGATACGGCTTTTTACGGAAACCTTAGCTTTATGGCTTTTTAAAACCTGCAGTACATAATTCAGGCCCAAACCATAACCCTTTACAGGATGCAAATCCCCGGAGGAAGCTCGGTAATATTTTTTGAAGATCTTTTTTTGATCTTCTTCCAAAATTCCAATTCCGTTGTCTTCTATCTCAATTATTAGGTTTTTTTTATCAATAAAGGCAGACATCGAAATTTTGGGGGTTTTGTCAGAATATTTTTTGGCGTTTTCCAATATTGTGTTAATGGCATTTTCAAGATGGTTTGGTTCACAAAATAAATTGTAATGCTCTCCCGCAATTTCAGTGGTAAAATCTATGTTTTCCAACTCTGCCAATTGTCTGAATTCATTACTAATTTTTAAAATTACAGGTTTAAAATCGAGGTTTGTTTTTTTAAGAACACCTTGTTTTCCCTCTATACTAGCCAGTTCCAGAACTTTTTCTATTTGAATCTTTAACTTGTTTACCTGATTTCGGATGATCCCCAATATTTGTGTATTCTCTGGATTTCCCTTTTCCTCCAAAATCTTGGTAGCAATTCCAATTGAAAATACAGGGGTTTTTAACTCGTGAGTGAGATTATTAATAAATTCATTGGTAATAGTGTTTAAATTACGTTGCCAATAAAAGGATTTGAGCACCCAAAGAACAACAACAATAATAGTGATAATAAATATTAAACTCGGTATTGTCAAGCCGTTAAGTTGCCCTAAAAAATAAGTATTGATATCTTTAAACCGCAATTCCAAAACCAAACTGGTGTCCAGTAATTCCGGCAGATACCCCTCAAGCTTAAAGGGATATTTTAAAATGGACTCACCATTGTCAAAAAACTTGGGTGATTTTAAATAATCTGTAGAATCTTTAGAATAAATAACATAGGTGAAATCGGTTTTTATGCCATTCTGCAGTAGTTTTTCATTTAAAAAATCGTTCATAAAATACCTGGAGGCATCCTGGACACTATCCAGGCTGAGCTTAAAATAGGAGGAATCAGCGGTGAATGCCTTTCCGGCAAGAAATGTGAGTTCATTTTTTTCTTGTAAGCCTTCTTTAATACTGACAATGGTATTGCCTATTTTTTGATCGAACTGTACACTGGCCAAATTTAACCCAATACGCAGGTATTGATATTGTATATAAGCCAATCCAATTATTGATATTATAAAGATGATCAGTGTTCCCTTTTTTAAATTCATGGATTGTTAAAATATTTAAATTTTTAAAAAAATCAGATCCTTAACTTTTCATTTGTTTATTTGAATTATTGTTAATCTTTTTTATTTATCATTTACCCTTAAGTCGTATGTTTTTATGTTAATTTGACATAGTAAGGTATATAAATGATTTTAATTTTAAAATATAACTAAATTTTATCAAAAATAAGATTAAATTTTATAGCTAAAATTACCTGGCCGTGAAATTAATGAAACTTATATTTTCCAGGGACAAAGTCATTAATATGAACAATAGCAATGTGTAACAGTTAAATGTACCGGTTTTATTGCAGTTATCGAGTAACAATATTTTGATATTTTGGTCCTTCCAGTATTGTTAAAGGAAGAGGGTGTTATATTCCTGGGAGGAATTGTAAAATTCCATCAATGACAACGACTATTTTTTAATAAAAGTGATTTATACAACGAATGATTATGAAATTACTCATATTTAAATATTCCATAGGGATCTTCCTGATCCTAATTTTTAGCGGATGTCAGCCCAAAAAGGAGGAAGCTATTGAAACTTCTGCCAAAACTGGCGAAAACACCTTGTTTACATTGGTTCCCTCGGAGGAAACCGGCCTGGATTTTATTAATACCGTGGTAAATAAAAAGGATTTCAACATTTTTAAATATAGAAATTTCTACAACGGGGGTGGGGTGGCAATTGGCGACATTAACAACGATGGGCTACCGGATGTTTATCTAACTGCCAATATGGGTCCAAATAAACTTTATTTGAATAAGGGAGATTTTAAATTCGAGGACATTACCGAATCCTCGGGGGTAGCTGGTGACAAACCCTGGTCTACCGGGGTTAATATGGTTGATATAAACAATGACGGTTTATTGGATATTTACGTCAGCAATGCCGGTAATATGGAGGGTAATAACCACGATAACAACCTTTATATCAATAAGGGGGATCTCACTTTTACTGAAAATGCGGGGGAATACAACCTGGCTAAAACCGGGTTTAGTACACATGCCAGCTTTTTTGACTACGATAAAGATGGCGATCTTGATGTTTACATCCTAAACAACAGCAATATCCCGGTAAGCAGTTTGGGATATGCCGAGCAAAGGGATGTCAGGGCTCAGGACTGGGAAGGAGTTCCAGAAATTTTTAGGGGGGTAGGAGATATGCTCCTGAGAAATGATGACGGAAAATTTCTAGATGTTAGTGAGGAGGCAGGAATTTACGGGAGTCTTATTGGCTTCGGATTAGGGGTAATGGTCAGTGATATAAATGGCGATGGGTATCCAGATATTTATGTTTCAAACGATTTTTATGAACGCGATTATTTATACATAAACAATCAGGATGGCACCTTCACGGAAGATATTGTAAACTGGACATCCCATTTAAGCCTCTCGGCGATGGGGGTCGATATTGCCGATATAAATAATGACGGCCTTGTCGATATTTTTGTTACTGATATGCTTCCCGAGGGGGATGAACGCACAAAATCGGTGATGGAATTTGAGGGCTACAACATTTTTAAACTCAAACAAAGCAAGGATTTCTCACAACAATATATTCAAAATACGCTTCAGTTAAATAACGGGAACAATACCTTTTCAGAGGTTGCTTATTACAGTGGGGTTGCCAAGACAGATTGGAGCTGGGCAGGGCTTATTTTTGATATGGATAATGATGGTTATAAGGATATATTTGTCACCAATGGGATAATTAATGATCTCACCGATCTGGATTTTGTCGATTTCTTCGCCAATGAAATAATTCAGAAAATGGCTCTAACCGGTAAAAAACAGTCCATAGATTCTATTATCAATAAAATGCCGTCTACTCCTATTCCAAATTATGCCTTTAAAAATAATAAGGATATCACCTTTAACGATCAGGCAAAAAACTGGGGATTGGCCCAGCCCAGCTTTTCTAATGGAAGCGCTTATGCCGATCTGGATAATGACGGAGATCTGGATCTTGTGGTGAACAATGTCAATATGCAGGCATTCGTGTACAGGAATAACTCTGAAAAACTAACAAACAACAATTATATTAAATTGAAATTAGAGGATACGGGGAAAAATAAATTTGCAATTGGCAGCAGGGTAATACTTTATTTTGATGGGAATATGATTCTGCAGGAACTAAACCCGTCAAGAGGTTTTCAGTCCTCGGTGGATTATATAATGACCATAGGTTTGGGAACTACAAAAAAAATGGATTCCCTGAGGGTTATCTGGCCCGATGACAGCACTCAGAAACTGATCGATGTCGAGGCAAACCAATTTCTTACCTTAAAACAAAAGGATGCATCGGCAGAATATAAAATCCCAAAGAAAAATTCAGCACCATTGTTTGCTGAGATTTCCTCCAAGGAGTTATCAGCGCATCAGGAAAATACATATGTGGATTTTAATTATGAAGGTTTGATTTATCAGGTGCTTTCCCGGGAAGGACCAACCTTATCTGTGGCAGATATAAACGGGAATGGAAATGAAGATGTTTACATTGGGGGTGCTAAAGATCAACCCGGAATAATTTACCTGAATTCCGGAAATGGGAATCTTAAAAAGACAACGCAAATGGCTTTGGAAGAAGATGCCGGCTTTGAAGATACAGCCTCTGCCTTTTTTGATGCCAATGCCGATGGTCATATAGATTTAATGGTGGGCTCCGGAGGGAACCAGGTGGGAGAAGGAAACTCCTACAAACCCCGTTTGTATTTGAATGATGGAAAAGGAAAGTTTATTAAATCTGACAGAACGTTGCCTTCTACCTATAATAACATCTCGGTTATCGTTCCTTATGATTTTGATAATGACGGGGATATCGATGTGTTTGTTGGCTCGGGAAGCGTTGTTGGTACCTATGGTGCGAACCCTGAACATTTGTTTTTAGAGAATACTGGGGAGGGGACTTTTACCAATTCCACAGAACGGATCGCTTATGATCTTAAAAATACAGGAATGGTTAAAGATGCCATTTGGACAGATATTGATGGGGATGGGCTCAAAGATCTTATAACCGTTTCTGATTGGGGATCGCCCATTGTTTTTAAAAATTCTGGAAAAAGATTGACTAAATTAACAACAAATCTGGAGGCTTTAACCGGATGGTGGAATGTGATAGAAATAGCTGATCTTAACCGCGATGGCTTAAATGATCTAATTATTGGGAATAACGGGAGTAATACTTCCTATAAAACCTCCGAGGCGAACCCCATGAAAATGTGGGTAAACGATTTTGACAATAACGGTACCATCGAGCAAATTGTGACCAGGAATTTTGATGGAAAAGATTTTCCAGTACACATGAAAAAGGAATTGACAAACCAAATGGTTTTTTTAAAGAAGGTGAACCTTAAAGCTTCTGAATATGCCAAAAGATCCATTGATGAATTGTTCACACCTGAAATATTAAATAATTCAATTCTTAAAACAGCTGCTGTTTCCGAATCCATTATCGCGGTTAATCGGGGTGACGGAAAATTTGAAATTCAAAAACTACCCTTCAGGGTTCAACTCTCAAGTGTGTCGGGAATAACCACTTTGGATATTAATGGTGATGGCAATTTAGATCTTGTTATGGGAGGAAATAATTTTGAATTTAAACCCCAGTACTCGAGATTGGATGCCAGTTATGGAAATGTTTTACTGGGGGATGGCAAGCTGAACTTTACCTGGCAGGACTATGAAAAAAGTGGTTTTTCAGTAAAAAATGAAATAAAGCATTTAAGAACATTCAGGGATAAAAATGGAAAAACATTTGTAATTGCAGCGATCAATAATGAAAAACCAAAAATTTTTAAAATTAATGAAAAGTAAATACAGCTACATATTGCTGATAATCCTGGTAGTTGGTTGTCGTACAAAAGAAGACAGACTCTTCTTAGGTGCAGCTTCAGAAAAAACGGGGATAACATTTATAAATACCCTTATAGAAACCCAAGACCAGAATATTTTAGACTATCTCTACTTTTATAATGGCGGTGGTGTTGCCCTGGGAGATATTAATAACGATGGTTTACTCGATATTTTCCTCTCAGGGAATCAGGTTAAAAACAAATTATATTTGAACAAAGGCAACTCGAAATTTGAAGATATTACGGATAAAGCCAGGGTTGAGGGAAATAGTACCTGGAATACCGGAACAGTAATGGCAGATGTAAATGGGGATGGTCTTTTAGATATTTACGTTTGTGCTGTTGTAGGTATAAATGGATTTATGGGGCATAATGAACTCTATATCAATAATGGGGACGGCACCTTTTTAGAAAGCGCCGAAAAATATGGATTGGATTTTGAATCCTTTAGCTCCTCAGCAGCGTTTTTTGATTATGATGGCGATGGAGATTTGGATCTATATCTTTTGAACCATGCCGTGCACACCCAGGAATCCTTCGGCCGGGCGGAATTAAGAAATAATCGCAGTTATTCCACCGGGGATAAACTCCTGCAAAACCAAGGTGGTAAATTCACCGATGTAAGCGAAGAAGCCGGGATTTATGGAGGGGTAAATGGGTATGGCCTTGGCCTTGCGATTGCCGATTTTAACCAGGATGGCTGGCCGGATATTTATGTAGGCAATGATTTTCACGAAGACGATTATTATTACATAAATAATCAGGACGGGAGCTTTAGCGAAAGCTTAAAAGTACATTTTGGACACACCAGCAGATTTACAATGGGCGTAGAGGCTGCAGATATCAATCACGACGGTTATCCCGATATTATCTCTTTGGATATGCTTCCGGAAGATGAATTTGTATTAAAATCATCCGAGGTGGACGACAATATCCAAATGCAAAAAATAAGGGTGGATCGCCTGGGTTATCACTATCAATTTACAAGAAATATGTTGCAGGTGAATCAAGGGGGAGAGCATTTTTCAGAAACTGCACTTTTGAGCGGAGTGGCTGCAACGGACTGGAGCTGGAGCGCTCTTTTCGCGGACTATAATCTTAACGGGGAACAAGATCTCTTCATTACCAACGGGATTCCGCGAAGGCCCAATGACCTTGATTATATTAAATACCTGTCTGATGACCAAATCAAAAAAAAGATCAATACCACCAGGTTGGTCGATAAGGAAGCCTTAGCCCTGATGCCATCTGGAAAAATAAATAACTATATATTTAAAGGAGAAGGGGAGCTTCAATTTAAAGACAAGTCCGGAAAATGGATTGCGGAGGAAGCTACAATTTCCACCGCTGCCGCTTATGGAGATCTGGATAATGACGGAGATTTGGATCTTGTTGTCAACAATATAAATAGCCCCGTTTCCATCTATGTCAACCAAACAAAAAATACAAGCTTTCTTAAGATCAGGCCTTTATATATAAAGGAGAATCCCTTCGGGATCGGTACTAAAGTGTTTTCCTATGTTAATGGGACCTTACAATATAAGGAACTCCAATCCACCCGCGGATTTCAATCCTCCTCGGAACCGATCGTCCATTTTGGATATGGGCAGGTGAAAAGGGTCGATTCCCTCGTGGTGGTTTGGCCCGACAGGACCTTCCAGGTGCTTAAAAATGTAGCTGTAAATCAAACTTTAGTTGTAAAACCGGAGGGGCTCAGAAAAGAATTCATTTTTAAACCTCTTGTAAAAGAGCGCGTTTTATTTAAAAAAGTTCCCGGAAATCTCGGAATAGATTTTATCCACCAGGAAGATTCTTATATAGACTTTAATGCACAAAAATTAATTCCTTATAAAATTTCAGACAGGGGCCCGGCAACTGCTATTGGCGATCTGAATAACGATGGAAAAAGGGATATTTTCTTTGGTAGTTCCAAGTATGTACCTTCTGTTGTGTACCAACAAAGCGACACATCTTATATTCGAGTTCTGCAGCAGGGGATAGCGAAGGATTCTATAAACGAAGATGTCGCTGCGGTAATTGCCGATTTTAACAACAACACTAAGAATGATTTAATAATTGGCTCTGCGGGCGGAAATTTCTACGGAAAGATGAAGCCATTATTGGACCACTATTTTATAAAGAAAGATTCTGTATTTCTAAAAAGCAGGTTTCCTGAGATTTATGAAAACTCCTCGGTAATTCGGGCAAACGATTTTAATAAAGATGGATATCTCGACTTGTTTATAGGAAGTAACGCTGTCTCCTATGATTTTGGAAACACCCCCAACTCCTATCTGATCAGAAATGAAAAGGGGAATTTTTCCATAGTGGAAAATACGGAACTGACAAAAACAGGAATGGTCACAGATGCTGTTTGGACCGACTTTGATGGAGATGGCTGGGAGGATCTTATCGTAGTGGGGGAGTGGATGGAACCCGCTTTTTTAAGAAACAATAAAGGAAAACTCGAGAAAGTGAATTTGATAGATGAAAAACTCTACGGTCTTTGGCAGGCTATAATTCCCTTTGATATTGATCATGACGGGGATATGGATTATATCCTCGGTAACTGGGGAACCAACACAAAGTATAAAGCCTCCAGTAAATATCCTTTGCGAATGTATTATGATGATTTTGATGGGAATGGGGATACAGAAACTATTTTGGCTTCTGAAAAAAATGGGGAATATTACACCCTTGAGGGACTCGATGAACTTTCCGGTCAGTTAAGTAGCCTTATGCGTAAAAAATTCCCCGATTATAAATCATTTGCAGGCAAACCTATTGAGAAGGTTTTTGAAGGAGATTTACTGGATAAGGCCAGGCTTTTTGAAGTAAATAACTTGAAATCGGGCTATCTGGAAAACAAGGAGGGGAAATTTACTTTTGTAGCCTTCGATACCTCTTTACAATTGGCTCCCGTTACCTGCTTTGTAAAATTTGATTTTAATAATGACGGTAAAATGGAAGTGCTTGCTGCAGGTAATTATTTTGGAATAAAACCGTATCACGGTAGATTTGACTCATTTCCAGGTGCTTTGATAAGGGATGAAAAAAATATAATTTTAGCCCATCACCTCGGGCTGAACCTCACAACGAAATCGGTTAGGCACCTGAATATTATAGAATTGAATTCCCAAAGATATCTGTTAATAACCGTTAACGATGGGCCTGCTGAAGTTTATAAATTAATAGATCACAAATAGATTAATGATGAAAAGAAAGAGCATATTTTTTTTCCTGGCAGCTATTTTTGTTTCGGTTTCCTGCAATAAGGAACCTGAACAGATAGCAATATCCCCAGCTGATCTACATCAGGTAATTGATAAGGTTATTGATATTATGATCCATGATATTTTCTCGCCACCGGTTGCCAGCAGAATATTTGCCTACCCGAATGTTGCAGCCTACGAGATCGTTTCCCAGGAAAATCCTCAGTATAAATCCTTATCCGGACAACTTTCAGATCTGGAACCTATTCCAAAACCTGATCCTGATAAACCGATTAATTATCAATTGGCCGCCTTAATTGCTCATATTGAGATAAGTAAAAGCCTTATTTTTTCTGAAGAAAGACTTGAAATTTATCGTGATAGCCTATATAAGAACTGGAAAAACACGAATAAAGATGAGTTTGAGGCTTCTGAAAATTATGCGCTGCTGGTAACCACCCATATAAAATCCTGGATGGATAAGGACAACTATAAACAAACCCGTACTATGCCAAAATTTACGGTGGACAGCGATGACCCCGAAAGATGGCAACCCACTCCGCCATCCTATATGGACGGTTTAGAACCCCATTGGGGCAAGATCAGACCCTTTGTTATGAAGACTTCTGATCAATTTAAACCTGTTGCTCCTACCGAATTTTCTATGGAAAAGGATAGCAAATTTTACAGGGAATTACTGGAGGTTTACACCATAAAACAAAAAATGAATGAGAAAGGTGATGCTAGTGAAGAATTGGCCATTGCACAGTTTTGGGATTGTAATCCCTATGTAACTGTAACCCGGGGTCATTTGATGTTTGCTGCCAAAAAGATAACCCCCGGAGCTCATTGGATAGGCATCACTAAAATTGCCTGTAAAAAAGACAAGGCCGATTTTGACAAAACAGTGTATGCATATACCAAAACATCCCTTGTCATTGCAGATGGTTTTATAAGTTGTTGGGATGAAAAATACCGAAGCAATGTGGTACGTCCAGAAACCCTGATCAACAAATATATTGACGAAAATTGGTTCCCTGTACTTCAAACCCCTCCTTTTCCGGAGTATTCCAGCGGTCATTCTGTAATTTCAGGGGCAGCGGCCATTGCTTTGACCGATATTTTTGGCGAGGATTTTAGCTTTGATGATGATACCGAAGTTTCTTTTGGCCTTCCTGTACGAAGTTTTAAATCCTTTGAGGAAGCTTCTGCCGAAGCCGCTCTTAGCAGGTTGTATGGCGGAATTCACTATAGAACAGCCATTGAGGTAGGACTGGACCAGGGACAAAAACTCGGAAATTATGCAATTGAAAATTTGGAAATGGATTTATACAAAAAGGAGGTAGCAAAAAAATAAAATGAGAAAAATTATTAGTATCAGCCTTGTGCTTGCCATAATTGCCACAGTATATTACATTTTTGTTAAGCAATACGATTATCAATTTCGGTTCAAAGCTAAATATGGCCCCGCTACAGTCTATCAGGAGATCTTAGATTGGGAAAATTTCACTTCTACTGACACCTTACAGAATATCAAGGTAATTGATAAGGAGCCCTATTCCGGAATTTTGCAGCAGGTATTGCTCAACAACAACAATTCCTTACTTATGCAATGGGAATTTGAATATTTGAATGATTCTGTCACCCAGGTGATCGTGCATACATTAGACAAGAAGAACCAGGTCAGAAACAGGATAGAAATTTTAAACCCCTTTAAAAAGAGCGATTATTTAGCCACATTAAAGGAGAATTTATCTGCATTTAATGTAAGCTTGAATACCAGGCAAAAGGCTTACAAAATCACGATGGCAGATACAGCAACATCTCCGCCATATAATTGCGCTTGCGTAACTTCAAAAACTTCAGTCACAAAGAAAGCACGCGCGATGATGGCTACCATAAGGACGATAGAAGCGTACCTTTTAGAGAATGAACTAAAACTTCAGGGTTCCCCGTTGCTAAAAGTTACCCATTGGGATATTGAGAAAAATGATATTGTTTTTGATTTCTGCTTTCCAATTGAATTGAGGGATAAACTAAAGGAAAATGAGGAAATCAAACTTAAACATATAAAATCTTCAAAATCCCTTCACGCTGTATTTAACGGGAACTACAGGCAATCTCATTTGGCCTGGTTTGATTTGTATGAAAAGGCACAGCGCGAAAATATTGTTGTTGATCCACTTCCGCTGGAAGTATATTTTGATAATCCTATGACAGGAAATGAATCTGTTGGATGGCGTGCTGATATTTACCTGCCTTTATCAGACCGCTGATCTTTTTCATCCGGTTAATAAGGATTTTTGGCAATCAGTATTTGCCATTTCATATCCGAGATTGGGTGATTCCAAGGTAGGATTCAGGCTTTTTAAAAAAAAGTTACGTGCCTCAAAAGCGTGCTCCTTTTGGAGCCTTGGCAGAAGCTGTTACACCTGATAACCATTATTTTGCACCGGGTGCAATGCAATGGAAATCCCTCATATTAAAAGGGGTGGCAACAGAAAAAAACCAATGGGGAAATAAGCTCAAAACCCGTGAAAATAGATAGGGATAATTAGCTGGGTAAGGTTGCATTCCCATAGTTTTCAGGAGCGGAAAAAAAATTTTAGTTCGAGAATTAAGATTATTTTATTTGAGCCTTAGAGTTCAACCTGAGAAGTTTTTCTCCGGGTTTGGAATTTTAGAATCGGTATCTTTGTGGTCTGTTCCGTTCAAAGATCAATTTAAAACCAGTTCAATTGAAATTATTAGATTTCGTTAAGGCCCAGGTAAAGTTACCTGTAAAGGCAATCCAAAATACAATTGCACTTCTTTCGGAGGATGCAACCATTCCATTCATTGCCAGGTATCGAAAAGAACGCACCGGGAATTTAGATGAACTGGAGATAGAGAGAATTTCAGATCTCGTCCGCTTTTTTAAGGATCTGGAAAAACGAAAGACCACCATATTAAAGGCAATTGAGGAACAAGGCGCTTTAACCCAAGCCCTGAAATCGCAAATCGAAAGCTTTGTAAGCCTTGCGCAACTTGAAGATCTGTATTTGCCTTTTAAGAAAAAGAGAAAGACAAAAGCAGATACCGCACGGGAAAATGGCTTGGAACCCCTGGCAAAAATTCTGATGGCCCAAACCAGGGATGAAATTACCTCGGCGGCAAAACAATTTTTAACCTCAGGGGTAAGATCTGTGGAGGAGGCAATTGAAGGCTCCAAGGATATAATTGCTGAATGGATCAATGAAAACAGTTTGGTACGTGATAGGATCCGTCAGCTTTTTAACCGACAGGCGGAAATTTCAACAAAAGTGATCAAGACGGAAGCAGCGAATGAAAAGGCGCTTAATTTTAAACAGTATTTTGACTGGAAAGAGCCCTTAAAAAGGATCCCGTCGCACCGGTTTCTTGCAATTTTCAGGGCTGAAAAAGAGGGTTTCCTTCGGATTAAGATTGAAGTTGAAAAGGAGCAGGCCTTGAATTTAATTTCCCGGATCATTCTCAAAAATGAAAGGAATCCCTCTGCAAAATATATTTCAGAGGCAATTGAAGATGCCTATAGCCGGCTATTAAAACCTTCATTTTCCAATGAATTTTTATCCCAGGCCAAGAATAAAGCAGATGAAGAGGCGATCCTTGTTTTTGCCAATAATTTGGAACAATTGCTGATGGCTCCTCCCCTTGGGGGAAAACGAATTCTCGCACTGGATCCCGGATTTAAATCAGGGTGTAAATTGGTGTGCCTGGATGAGAATGGCTCCTTGCTGCATAATGAAACTATCTATCCGCATCCTCCACAAAAGGAAATGGAAATGGCTATCAAGAAAGTAAAATCCCTTGTAAATGCGTATAAAATAGAGGCAATTTCCATAGGCAATGGAACTGCTTCCCGCGAAACCGAATTCTTTATAAAAAAAGTTCCCTTAGATAAGGAAATTGCAGTTTTTGTTGTAAGTGAGGCGGGAGCATCGGTTTATTCTGCATCTAAAATAGCGAGGGAGGAATTTCCCGATTATGATATAACTGTGAGAGGAGCAGTTAGCATCGGCAGAAGGTTAGCGGATCCCCTGGCAGAATTGGTTAAAATTGATGCGAAATCCATTGGAGTGGGGCAATACCAACACGAGGTGGATCAAGCTAAACTTAAAAACAAGTTGGACACTGTGGTTATGAGTTGCGTAAACAGGATTGGGGTGAATGTAAATACAGCCAGCAAGGAATTATTATCCTATGTTTCCGGAATTGGACCAGGCCTTGCTCAAAATATAATCGACTACAGAGGGCTCAATGGAACACTTAACAATAGAAGAGAATTCCTGAAGATCCCCCGGCTGGGAGCAAAGGCTTTTGAGCAGGCCGCCGGTTTTTTGCGAATCAGAAATCCTAAGAATCCCCTTGACAACTCGGGGGTTCACCCAGAGCGGTATGAGCTGGTAAAAATAATGGCAAAGGATCAAAAGCTGAGCGTGGAGGAACTTATTGGAAATAAGGAAGTTTTAAAAAATATTTCACTACCGGGGTATTGCAATGAGGAATTGGGCTTACCAACGCTTCAGGATATCGTCAGGGAGCTGGAAAAACCCGGCGCCGATCCACGGAAGGCGATCATTAATTTTCAATTCGACCCTTCGGTAAAATCAATTCAGGATTTGCACAGTGGGATGAAATTACCGGGAATTGTCAATAATATTACCAATTTTGGCTGTTTTGTGGATGTTGGGATAAAGGAAAGCGGACTTGTACATATCTCAAAACTGGCGAAGGAATTTGTGAGCGATGTAAATTCAGTGGTGAAATTGGGTCAGCATTTAATGGTAACCGTGGTAGATGTCAATATTCAACAAAAACGGGTTCAACTTTCCCTTGTTGAATAAAAAAAAAGAATAAAAAAAACAGCTACAGATTTTAGATCGAGTCCCTTAAACACTAATAATTTCAAAAGTATCAGCGTTTTCGATGGTGGAACTTGCTTGTTTTATTTCTTTAACAAGTCTCTCAAACGTTTCCATCCCGCATCATGTGCTTTTTTATTTGCTTCACTGGCATCTGGTTGTGATCCGCTTTTCATAAAAGCATGTCCGGCCCCCTCATAAATTTCATATTCATAGGTTTTTCCTGCAGCTTTCATAAATTTTTCGGTTTGTTCGATGGTGGCATTCACACGATTGTCAGCACCTCCGTAATAGCCGTAAACCGGAGCTGAAATTGCTGAAAAGGCTGCTTCATTTTCCGGCGCGCTCCCGTAAAAAACATGTGCCGAAGAAATATTTTTATTGTGAGTGGCATATCTAAAGCTTTGGGATCCGCCCCAGCAAAATCCAACAACGGCCACCTCTCCAGTTGAGGAGGCATCGTTTTTAATAGCTTCAAAAGCGGCATCCAGATCGGCAGTAACCTGCGCCGGGTCTAGAGCATAGATCGCATCGCGTGCCGTATCGGGATTTTCAAAATCGGTGGTGCGCGTTTTTCCCTCCTGGGTATTTGAGATCAAATCGGGTGCAATTACAAGATACCCCTGAGCGGCTAATTTATCGGCAAACAACCTGGCCCAGTCGTTCAAACCTCGGTTTTCGTGAATAACAATGACAGATTTGGTTTTCCCTTCACTCTCGGGATATACTACAAATGCCTTAAATTCGCGATCTCCATGGGATAAGGCGATCCATTGATGGTGCCGGGGTGATGCTGAGAGTTCTTCTGCTGGAGTTTGACTAGCAGGAGTTTCTGATGTAACAGTCGAGGTTTCCGAGGGTTCCTTTTTCTTGTTTCCGCAGGAAAATACCAGGAGGCTAAAAACTCCTATAGCTATTATTTCTAATGAATTTTTCATCTCAGGACGCTTCTAAATTATTGATAATAAATTTTTATTTTTGAAAATTAAAAATTTCTGATGAAATTAAAATTACCTGAAAGTTCCTGATGGGAATACCACCATACTTTCAAAACCATTTTCTCCAAGGCTTGCAACCCCAAAGTAAAAGTTGTCTATTACAATCCCCTTCAAGGTAAATTCGCTCACATCGCCTACAAAACGCGCATGTTGCCATTGAGGGGCCGTGGTATCTCGCCAGTAGATTTTATAGCCCGCAATGTCCCCATCCACTTTATCCCAACGCAATTTAGCTGAGGGCTCTACAATTCCGCCAATTTCAACATTATTTGGTGGCTTTGGTGCCCAGGCCATACTGGCCAGGTTAATTGCGTTTACCCCAGTAAGTTTGGCCGCATATCCATAATTGACGCTTTCAACCACATCTCCGTATTTAATTCCATTCTCGGTGCGCAGGTCCTGATGTTGACGGTTGTAGTTTTCATGAGCTTCCATAATCCTTATTCCTGCAAAGCCCAGATCGTTAAAAGGCCTGTGGTGTCCGCCTCGTCCAAACCGATCCAATCGGTAGATCATCATCGGGTTCATCTCGGGCATATAGGTTTGAGTGGTTTTATAAACATATCGGGCAAGTTGTCTTGAAATTCCATCTACTTCTCCCCCATAAAATCGCCGTTTTTCACGTTCCTCCTGCGTTTCTGTCGGGGGAACTGGCTCGGAAAATATCCGGAAAGATCTGTTGTCAATGACCCCATCAACCCCTTCGGTATTTCCGATCATATCGTTGTTAAATATCCCAATAATATCCCAATTATTTTTTTGTGCATATTCTGCAAGGCCCTTTCCCCCGAACAGACCTTGTTCTTCTCCTGAGAGGCCGACATACATAATGCTGTTGTCAAATTGATAATTTGACAACAGTCTGGCGGCTTCAATAGTCCCGGCCATCCCACTGGCATTGTCATTGGCCCCGGGGGCATCATCGGTAAAATTCATGGTATCTGAATTTCTGGAATCTATATCCCCGCTCATAAGGATATAGCGGTTTGGATATTTGCTTCCTTTTTGAATTGCCACGACATTCACTATCCAGGCTTCTTTGGGAACGCGGTCCCCGTCTTGTGGAGTTACAAAATTTCTTTGATAAAAAACCTCCAGGCAATTATTGCAATTTTTGGAAACCTGCTCAAATTCAGACTTGATCCATCTTCTGGCGGCTCCAATTCCACGTGTATCGCTGAAGGTATCACTAAAAGTATTCCTGGTGCCAAATCCGGCAAGTTTGCGAATATCCTGGTCAATTCTTTCTGGGGAGACCTTTTCTATTATTTCGTAAATACGGGGATCTGTTTGTTGTGGAAAAGTGTTTTGTATGGAAACCATTGATAAAATTGAGAACAATCCGCCAATTGAGAATTTTTCTAGATTCATTCTAATTAAATTCAGTTTAGAAGTTTCAATTTAATGAAAGTTTTTCGGAATCAGAAAATTAGATAGAAATTCTGATTCTAAGGCATAAAAAAACCCTGGAAGTCTCCGGGGTTTTTATTGATCTATGTAATTAAAAAATAATTACATTTTCATATCGTGAATGTCTTTTTTGGTGTCATAATATTTTTCTTCCAATTTAGAATCACTCATACCAGACTTAGTTTTTGCTTTTAAAGCTTCTACCTTGTCATTTAAGGTATCTGAAAATTCATTGAATTTGTTTTTGGCATCTTTAATGTAATTCTCACTGGTATCTCCAATTTTTTTGCGGATATCTTTCCCTTTTTTCGGGGCAAATAACAATCCTACTACCGCTCCTAAGGCCGCACCGGATACTAAACCTATTAACATCTTTCCTGCTTTCATAATTATGTTCTTTTTGTTTTGATTTCAAAAAATTTGATAGAGTAAAATTACTTTTATTTTGCTGAATGATAAATTCTAAATTGTTAAGTTTGGTATAATGTTTACTGTAATTCCCTAAGATTTTAACAAATTAAAGTCAACATTTTATCATTCTGTTTTGGATTTAAATTTTACTTATTTCGACAAATCCAGACAATAAACCTCTAACCTTGTCAATATCCTTTAAATAATATCTTGCGGCAGTTTTCTTCATTCCGACCTTGACCGTAACTGAGGATTCCGGCAATTCATTAAAGAGGTATTCATCGGTCCAATCATCCCCGATGGCAAATATAAAATCGTATTCTTTTTTTAGGAGTAATTTATTAGCTGCTTTTCCTTTATTGACATCACTGCTCTTGATTTCTAAAACCTTGTTTCCTTCAAGAACATTTAAACCGTGATTTGAAATAAGACCTTTTAATACATTAGATAGTTCACTGGCCCGAATCTCCCCCAATTCGGGATCTGCCTTTCTATAATGCCAGGCCAGGGAATACGTTTTTTCTTCCAGAAAGGTTCCCGGGGTGCGATCTATAAAGGTTTCAATAACTGGTCGCACCGATTCCATCCAATTATTTTGAACATTTTCATTTAAGCTCCAGGGTTTTCCAATTTTTCGTATCCATACCCCATGTTCGGCGATAAGTACTACAGGGATTTTTATCCACCAGTCTCCCAGCGATTTTTTATCCCTTCCGCTTATCAAAACTACCTTTGTGTTCGGTAATTGGGTAAGACTTTGGATAAGAGCCAACAGGCTTTCATCGGGAAATGCATTCTCAGGTTTATTTGTAAAATTTACCAGGGTGCCATCGTAATCCAAGAATAAAATTCGGTTTTTGGCCAGTTTAAATTTTTCGTCAATCTCCTTTTGAATTTTTTCTGTCATTAATTTTGCCTGAAAAACAGTTCTGTTATGCTTTGTTCTCTCCAGGGCATTCATAAAATCATTTGCCCAATGCTCGACATTATAACGCTTTAGTCTTTTTTGAAGGCTGGTAACCCGCTTTTTCTGCTCCTCGGGTGGCATTTCTATCGCCTGGTGAATTGCATCTGCAATCTGGTCATAATTATTGGGGTTAATTAATAGGGCTTCGCTCATCTCTTGTGCTGCGCCGGCCATTTCACTCAATATGAGTACTCCGTCCTTGTCTGTTCTGCAGGCGATGAATTCTTTGGCCACCAGGTTCATCCCGTCCCGAATAGGGGTAATTAAGCCAATATCACAGGAGGTATAAAGATCTATTAGGTTTTCGAAAGGCAAAGATCTGTAGAAGTACCAAATAGGGGTCCAATTTACCGAGGCAAATTTTCCATTTATTCGTCCCACCAGTTCGTCAATCTCCTTTTTTAATAGCTGATACTGCGGAACACCGGATCGTGAAGGGACCGCAAGCATAAACAAGCGTACTTTCTCGATATACTGCGGATATTTTTCAAGAAAATATTCAAATGCCCGAATCCGATCGGCGATACCTTTTGTATAATCCAGCCTGTCTATGCTTAAGATAAGCTTGGCGCCAGGAGTCGATTCCTGGTGGTGATCTAGTTTTTGCTGTAACTCGGATTTTTTTTCTGCCTTAAGAGCACTGTTTTTTAAGGATGCTTTTTCAAATTTATCATAATCTATCCCCATGGGAAAAGAATCGACTTTTACCACTCTCTCGGGCAGCCTTATTTCATCAAATTCTACCTGAAGTCTCGAGATCCGCCTTACCGAACTCAAAAAATGCCTTTCATAATCGTAGGTATGAAAGCCAATTAAATCGGCTCCCAACATTCCTGTCAGGATTTCCTCCCGCCAGGGCATGGTTCTAAAGACTTCATAAGAAGGAAAAGGGATGTGGTTAAAAAAGCCTATGCTAGCATTGGGTTGTTGTTCACGGATCATATTGGGAACGAGCAACAATTGATAATCATGCACCCAGATTACATCTCCTTCCTGATAATGTTCAAGAATTGCCTGGGAATATTTCCTGTTTACATTTTGATAGGTTTCCCAATGCTTGGTATCCCAAAGGGTAAATTCCATAAAATAGTGGAATAACGGCCAGATTCCCCTATTGCTAAAGCCATAATAAAATCCTTCGATCTCATCGGCAGTCAAATTTACGGGGATACAAGCTTCCTCCGCAGCCTTTTTGATCACTTCCTCTTTTAAATGCTCAGGAATTTCTTCCTCGGTCAATCCGCTCCATCCAATCCAAATGCTCTTTCCATCCTTGTGAAAAGATTTTAATCCGGTGGCAAGGCCGCCAATACTGGGGGTAAGCTCTAATTTGCCATTTTCGATATTAATTTGCAATGGCAACCTATTTGATAAAATGATTGTTTTACTCATAATTTAACCTGAATTCTGATATTTCAATTTTGAATTTTCTTAAATTACGAAAAATACGATTATACTACCGATACTTTTTAAATAACTTTACGATACTATGGATAATTTAGATTACGGAATAATAGGAAATTGTAAAAGTGCGGCCCTGATTTCAAAATATGGAGAAATCGTTTGGTGTTGTTTGCCAAATTTCAATTCTTCAACAGTTTTTGCTAAGTTGTTGGATGATGAAATTGGTGGAGGTTTTGGATTTATTCTAAAGGAGGATTATAAGATATCACAGGAATATCTTTGGGGCACGAATCTACTGAGCACTGTTTTTGATGACGGAAATAATGCTTTTCAACTCATCGATTTTATGCCTCGTTATTACAGGGAAGATGGTTCTATTTATGCCGCCCCGGATATTATTCGATTTATACGATTGTTAAAGGGAAAGCCTTCTTTTAAAATTAACTTCAATCCCAAACTGGATTTTGCCAGGGGAACAACCTTCAGTGAAAATAAGGGGGACCACATCATAAGTCTTACCCAAAACCAGAAGTATGATTCTCTTTATTTGTACTCCAACCTCGATTATGATAAGGTGCTGCAACAGGAGGAAATCACCCTTGAAGAGAACGCTTATTTTCTTTTGGGATATCATGAAAAGCTGGTAAAACAATCCCTGGACCGATGCTATCTTAAATACCAGAGAACCAAGACTTATTGGATGAACTGGAGTGAAAAAACCACCAAGTATGAATATTATAATGAAGAGATCCTCAGAAGTGCCATCACCTTAAAAACACTCACCTATGGTAAATCCGGGGCTGTCCTGGCTGCCGCCACCACCTCCCTGCCGGAATCTATAGGAGAGGAGCGCAACTGGGATTATAGATTTTGCTGGATTCGCGATGCTTCAATGGTGATAAAGGTGATGTCAGGACTTGGACATTCCAAATCGGCTAGTGAATTCCTCCAGTTTGTCATCAATATCATTCCCGACAAAAATGAAAAAATTCAGATCATGTATGGTATTAATGGGGAGAAAGAACTCACCGAGCACGTTTTGACACATCTCAAGGGTTATAAGAATTCCAGCCCGGTGCGTATCGGGAATGCTGCATACATTCAGAAACAAAACGATATTTATGGAATTTTGATGCAGGTGATTTATCAGCAATTTCTGGAGTTTGAGATATCTCTGGAAAACAGTGAAGAATTATGGACCGTGACAAGGGGAATTGTAAAGATTGTTGAAGAGAACTGGAAAAAGCCAGACAAAGGCATTTGGGAAATCCGAACCGAAGACAGGCATTTTGTCTTTTCAAAATTATTGTGCTGGGTTGCAGTCGACAGGGCGGTCAAAATAGGGGAGGTGTTGCGAAGAGGGATTAAGGATGAAAAATGGAAACAATTACGCGCCGATATTTATGATGATATCTATAATAATGGATGGAATGAAGAAATTCAGGCATATTCGCAATATTACGGGTCTAAGGAACTGGATGCATCAACTTTGCTTATGGAGGCTTACGGATTTTTAGATGCCAAGGATCCGCGCTTTATAAGTACGGTCCATGCAACAGAAAAGGAACTTTGTGTAGATGGGTTGATGTACAGGTATAAAAATAAAGACGATTTTGGCCTGCCTTCCTCCTCCTTCACCATTTGTACATTTTGGCTCATAGACAGTTTGTACAAAATAGGGGAGAAGAAAAAAGCAAAAAAGATGTTTGATCAACTGCTCTCTTACAGCAATCATTTGGGACTCTTTAGTGAAGACATAGATTTTAAGACCAAACGCTTGCTGGGAAATTTTCCACAGGCTTATTCCCATTTGGCCCTTATAGAAACTGCCATGAATTTTTCGACAGGAAAAATGGCGCAGGAATAATTAGAATAGTAGAAAGAAGGAAGCGGTGAGAAAATAGAGAAAACAGAAAAAAAGGAATCGATTCTTATCTGAAACTATGGCCAGGGGGCTTTTCTTAAAATTCTAAGGAATCACAAAATTGTACAAAAATTTGGTGATTCATGGTGGCCTTTAATAGTAGCACAAGAGCTCACCACAATAAATAAAAAGGCTGCTTGAGTTTTGATAAAAACATCAGGCAGCCCTTTATTAAGATTGGTCCTGATTAATTAAAAAACGTATTTGTTTTCCGAGGTCAGTTTCTCTGCGATGGTATTTCTCAATTCAACCACATTTGGCTGATTTTGATATTTCGTAAAGCGTTTTAAGCCCATCAGCAACATGCGTTGTTCATCTCCCTGAGAGAAAGATACAATTCCCTCTTTTGCTTTTTCACTAATTTTGTCTACCGCGTGGTATAAATACAATTTAGCCATGGCAATTTGTTCCTTTTGTGTTTCCTCTCCAAAGCGCTTCGCATTTTTTTCGGTACGTAAAATGCTGGATTCTGACATGTAAATTTCAATTAAAATATCGGCAGAAGCCAATAATAATTGTTGTTCTTCTTCCAGTTCTGCTCCGAATTTTTGCACTGCGCTTCCGGCGACCATCAAAAATATTTTTTTCAGATTCTGGAGTATTTCCTTTTCTTCGGCAAAGAGTTCAGAATAATCGGGTTTGTCAAAGGAAGGGATCCCGGTAAGTTCCTGGCCCACGCTTGTAGCTGGGCCTAATAGATCCACGTGACCCTTCATCGCTTTCTTTAAAAGCATTCCCACGGCAAGCATGCGGTTAATCTCGTTGGTCCCTTCATAAATACGTGGGATACGCGCATCTCTCCAGGCAGATTCCATGGGAGCATCGGCTGAGAAGCCCATGCCTCCAAGGATCTGAATTCCCTCATCACTGCAATTCTGGATATCTTCTGAACAGGCAACCTTTAAAAGGGAACATTCAATTACATATTCTTCTACTCCTTTTAATTCGGCCTCCGCATGAGAATTCCCGCTTTCAAGTCTCAAACTTATTCTGTCTTCAATGTTCTTCGCGGCACGATATACTGCGGATTCCCCCGCATAGGCACTGCAGGCCATTTCGGCCAATTTCAATTTGATGGCCCCGAATTTTGCAATTGGAGTATCGAATTGTACCCGTTCATTTGCATATTTCACCGAGCCGTCAATTACCCTGCGCTGCGCTTCCAGGCAAGCTGCTGCCAGTTTAATCCGTCCAATATTTAAGGCATTCATCGCGATTTTAAATCCGTCCCCTCTTTTAGAAAGCATGTTTTCTACAGGAACTTTGGTCTGATTAAAAAACACCTGGCGGGTGGAGGAGGAGTGGATACCGAGTTTTTTTTCTTCTTCCCCAAAGCTGATGCCATTGGGGTTCTCTTTATCGTATTCCAAAATAAATGCGGTAATGTATTTATCATCCCCAATTCGGGCAAATACATTAAAAATTGTGGCAAATCCGGCATTGGAGATCCACATTTTTTGTCCGCTAATACTGTAGTATTTTCCATCTTCAGAGAGTACTGCTTTTGTCTTTCCGGAATTGGCATCACTTCCAGCGCCAGGTTCAGTCAAACAATACGCTCCAAACCATTCTCCGGAAGCCAGTTTAGGAACATATTTTTTCTTTTGCCCCTCAGTTCCGTAAAGGACGATTGGCATAATTCCGATTCCTGTATGTGCCCCAAAAGCGGTGGCCAGGGAACCAGTAGCACCTGAGATATAGTCGCAAACCAGCATTGTGGAAACAAAGCCCATTCCCAATCCTTCATATTCCTGGGGGACTGCTACGCTTAAGAAACCATATTCCCCGGCCTTGCGCATGACTTCCTCGGTAAGGGCATAGTTTTTCTTTTCAAATGCTGCTTTTTTCGGCCAGACCTCACGATCTATAAATTCCTTTACCGAATCTTTCATCATTTTTTGCTCCTCATTAAAATCTTCAGGAGTAAATACATCCTCACAGGGGGTTTCCTTTACCAGGAATTGACCGCCGCGAATTAGCGCTGTTTTTTGTGTTTCCGTGCTCATTTTTATTTAGATATTAGACTGGAGACCTTCGATTAAGGAAATCAAAATCTCATTATATTAATAGTATTCTCATTTATTTTCAAACCGTAAACTAGTAGAAGAACATCATTTTTCAAAGGGAAAAATTATGAAATCTCAAGTCTAAAAGCTCATTTCTCACATCTTAATTAAAAAATTCATAAATCCCGGCTGCGCCCTGTCCCGTTCCCACGCACATAGTTACCATCCCATATTTGTTTTTAAGGTTTGCCTTGCGCATTTCGTCAAATATTTGAACAGAGAGTTTTGCTCCGGTGCAACCAAGGGGGTGGCCCATAGCGATGGCTCCTCCGTTTACATTGACCCTGGTTTGATCTAAGCCCAGTTCCCTGATCACAGCTAATGATTGTGAGGCAAAGGCTTCGTTTAATTCGATCAGCTCCATCTGATCTTGTTTTAATCCTGCTTGTTTTAAGGCTTTTGGAACCGCATAGATTGGTCCAATTCCCATCAATTTTGGCTCCACCCCAACAGGTGCATAACTCACCAATCTCGCTATAGGTTCAAGGTTTAGTTCCTTTAGCATGTCTTCGCTCATCACCATGACAAATGCAGCACCATCGCTCATTTGCGATGAATTTCCTGCCGTTACGCTTCCACCTTCAGCAAATACAGGTCTTAATTTTGCCAATACTTCTAAAGAAGTGTCTGCACGCGGCCCTTCATCTTTGGTCACCGTATAAGATTTGGTTTTTTTCTTGCCATCTTGATCAACATAGGTTTGTTCGATAGTAATAGGTACGATTTGGTCCTGGAACCTGTTTTCCTGCTGGGCCTTTAAAGCCTTCTGATGCGAGTGGAAAGAAAATTCGTCCTGATCCTCACGGCTCACCTTGTATTTTTCTGCTACCGCCTCGGCTGTAAGGCCCATTCCCCAATAATAATCTTCGTGGCCCTGGTGTACAATTTTATAATCCGGCATAGGTTTATAACCCCCTATTGGGATATAACTCATACTTTCTGAACCTCCTGCTATGATACAATCCGCCATTCCGCTTTGAATTTTAGCCGTAGCAATCGCGATGGTTTCAAGGCCGGATGCGCAATACCTGTTTACGGTCATCCCGGGAACGTCTTCAATTTTCAATCCCATCAGAGAGATCAATCTCCCCATATTTAAACCCTGTTCGGCCTCCGGCATTGCATTTCCAACAATAACGTCATCGATGCGTTTTTTGTCGAATTCAGGCAATTGCTCCAGCATATATTCGATGGTTTCTGCAGCGAGTTCATCAGGTCTTTTAAATCTGAACACTCCACGGGGTGCCTTCCCCACGGCGGTTCTGTATGCTTTTACTATATAGGCTGTTTTGCTCATATCTTTAGGATTTAGATGTTCATATTGAGTATTGATATTTTAAATAGGAGAATTTAATTTGACCCTTTAGTTTAAAGAATTCAGTATCTCACTACTAGTTTCTCAGGGGTTTTCCTGTCTTTATCATTTGCTCTAACCGCTCCAGGGTCTTTCGCTCCCCGGTGAGCGATAAGAATGCTTCCCTCTCAAGATCAAGCAGGTACTGCTCGCTGACATAGGAGGGTTCCGACAGATCCCCCCCGGCCATGACATATGCCAGTTTGTTCGCTATTTTC
Organism: Gillisia sp.; assembly: GCA_041752645.1. GTDB lineage: Bacteria > Bacteroidota > Bacteroidia > Flavobacteriales > Flavobacteriaceae > Gillisia. Next base: position 44,034 of record JBGSWA010000154.1, read on the forward strand.
CTGTCGTGCTGGCTGATGTAATTCCCGGCAAGCATTTGGTCGGTTCCCACATAGAAAGCTCCAAGGGCTTGTTTTCCAAGAACCTTGATATTTGTTCGCTGGATTGGTCTACTATAGCCGTTATCTGACATTAATAATGCGTGTTTTTTAGCTATCGCCAACTGACGGTCCGGGTTTACAACCACAATATCTTTTCCTTTTTGAAGTATATTGGTGTCATAAGCCTCAAAGGCGGAGGTTGAGACCTTCGCCATTGCGATGGTCAGGAAATTCTCCCTCAGGCGGTTGATTTCCAGATCGTCTTTTTGATAGGAGTCTGATGCACGCAGGGTTAGTTCCTTGGAACCACCTCCGCCTGGAATTACCCCTACTCCAAATTCTACCAAACCTATATAGGTTTCAGCAGCTGCAACAACTTTATCTGCGTGGAGAGACAGTTCGCATCCGCCACCTAAGGTCATCCCATGGGGCGCGGCAACGGTTGGGATCGATGAATATCGCATTCGCATCATCGTGTCCTGGAAGTATTTGACAGCCATATTCAGCTCTTCATATTCCTGTTCAACGGCCATCATAAAGATCATCCCGATGTTGGCACCTACAGAGAAGTTTTTGCCGTTGTTGGCAACAACCAATCCCTGGTAGTCTTTTTCGGCTATATCCAGGGCTCTGTTTAATCCATCAAGAACATCCCCTCCAATGGAGTTCATTTTGCTTCTGAATTCCACATTTAAAATTCCATCGCCCAAATCTTCAATAACAACCCCGCTGTTTTTGAAGATTTGTTTGGATTCCCTTATGTTATCCAAAATAATAAAGGCATCCTGGCCCGGAACTTTTACCTGTTCTTTTTTAGGAATATCGTAATAATAGGTATTTCCGTTTTTTATGGTGTAAAAACTCTTGTTTCCTTTTTTGAGCATTTCATTAACCCAAGGGGCTGGCTGATGCCCTTCAGCCTTGATCAATTCAATACCTTTTTCAACCCCAACGGCATCCCAAATCTGGAAGGGCCCATGCTCCCAGCCAAAACCGGCTTTCATGGCGTCGTCAATTTTATAAAGTTCCTCGGTAATTTCGGGGATGCGGTTTGAAACGTAGGCAAACAGGGCAGCAAAATTCTTGCGATAAAATTCCCCCGCTTTGTCTTGCCCTTTTATTAATACCTTAAAGCGGTCCTCTACCAGGGCTATGGTTTTTGTGAGTTCGAGGCTTGCAAAGGCGGCTTTTTTAGGGCTGCGATATTCCAGGGTATTCAAATCGAGGGATTTGATCTCACTGGAACCATCGGTATTTTTGACCTTTTTATAGAAGCCCTGCCCAGTTTTGCTGCCAAACCATTTGTTTTCCATCATGGTATTGATGAAATCGGGAAGTACAAATAACTCGTGTCGTTCGTCATTCGGAACCCCCTGATGCAAGCCATTGGCAACGTGAACTAAGGTGTCCAAACCTACCACATCCACCGTTCTGAAGGTAGCTGATTTCGGCCTGCCAATTACCGGACCGGTTAGTTTATCTACCTCTTCAATGGTAAGATCCATTTCTTTAACCATATGGAAAAGACTCATAATGCTGAAAATCCCTACACGGTTCCCGATAAAGGCAGGGGTATCTTTGGCTACGACTGATATTTTTCCGAGGAATTTTTCTCCGTACTCATTTAAAAATTCCAGCACTTCCTCGGAAGTTTCAGGACCGGGAATTATCTCGAATAATCGGAGATATCTCGGCGGATTAAAAAAGTGTGTTCCGCAAAAATGTTTTTTAAAATCCTCGCTTCGTCCCTCGCTCATTTGCTGGATGGGAATCCCTGAGGTATTTGTAGATATAAGCGTTCCTTTTTTGCGGTATTTTTCAAGATCATCAAAAACTTTCTTTTTAATATCGAGTCGCTCTACCACCACCTCTATAATCCAGTCTGCCTCAGAAACTTTGGAAATATCGTCCTGAAGGTTTCCTGTTTTAATTCTATGGGCGAATTCCTTGTGATAAATAGGGGAGGGTTTTGATTTTAAAGAAGCCTGAAGAGCATCATTTACCAGGCGGTTACGCACCGGTTGATCTTCAAGGGTCAATCCTTTTTTCTTTTCCTGTTCAGAGAGTTCTCTTGGAACAATATCCAGCAAAAGTACTTCCACGCCAATATTGGCAAAGTGGCAGGCAATTCCGCTTCCCATGATCCCGGAACCAATTATTGCGACTCTGTTGATTCTTCTTTTCATTTTTTAGGTATTTGTTAATCCTCCCGGGTGATAAAAAAACCTGTGAGGTGGATTGTGTACTTATTTTATATTTTCGTGGTAGATCTTTTTGCTTGAAATAAGTTCCATAATGGTTTGGGCGACCTCTGTGAATTTCTTTAGGTCTTGCTCTGAAACTGATTCGCTCACGACTTCATCAAACCTGAGTACTACAGTTTTGGAATATTTCCTCATTTCCTTACCCAAATCGGTGAGGTGAAGCAATACGCTTCTCCCATCCAGAGGATTTTTCTTTCGAATGATAAGTCCCTTTTCCTCCATTGATTTTAAGGTACGGGAAAGACTGGTGGCTTCCATCCCCATTTTGGGTCCCAAAGTAGTTGAAGGGGTTCCTTTTTCGGGGTCTATGTTTAAAAGGGCGAATCCCGTTGCCATCGTGCTGCCTGCCTTCCCGGCTTCTTCATTATACATTTTTGAGACTGCCATCCAGGTGGCTCGCAAGACATAATCGATGGTTTTTTCCTTCATAATCAACATGGGTATATTCAAAAGTAAGAAAAAATGTTATGCACGCATAATAAAATGACATAAAATTTCCTCCTTAGAGGTAAATCCCTTAAATTTAATCAGAAAGCATAAAAAAACTCCTCAAAGTTGAGGAGTTTAACAAATTCTTAATGTTTAAAATGCTGAATTCTAATGTCCGTAAATCTTGTTATATAGATCTTTATATCTTTCTTTTATATTCCGGCGCTTAAGTTTCATAGTAGGAGTAAGCTGGTCGCCTTCAATGCTCCATACCTCCGGGACCAGTTCAAACATTTTTACCTTTTCCCAGTTTCCGAATTTTTGATTATAAAAATCAACTTCTTCCTGGATACGTTGAATGACCTCGGGTTTCCTGATCATTTCCCCATTAGTCGTACCAATATCGATTTTTTTGCGTTTCGCCCATTCCTTTACAAAATCGAAATTGGGCTGAATAAAGGCCGCGGGCATTTTTTCTCCATCTCCAATGACCATGATCTGTTCGATAAATCGGGATTGTTTCATGGTATTTTCAAGCATTTGTGGTGCTACATACTTTCCGCCGGAGGTTTTGAACATTTCCTTTTTTCTGTCGGTAATTTTCAGGAAGCCTTCACTGTCAATCTCCCCGATGTCCCCGGTATGGAAAAAGCCATCTTCATCTATTGCTTCCCGGGTTTTTTCAGGTTCTTTATAATAACCGATCATCAAATTAGGACCTTTTGTAAGGATCTCCCCGTCTTGGGCAATTACCACCTCAACCAAGTCAAGCACTTTTCCCACCGTTCCCACTTTGAAGCCTCGGTTGCGCATGTCATTTACGGCAATTACCGGGGAGGTTTCCGTAAGTCCGTAACCTTCCACCACGGGGATTTCCGCAGCGGCAAAAACCCGCGCCAATCTTGGCTGCAAGGCGGCGCTTCCGGAGACTATCAATTCTATATTCCCACCCAAGCCTTCTTTCCATTTGGAAAAAATAAGTTTTCTTGCCAGGCTTAGTTTGGTCTCATACCACCAACCGTTGGCGCCATATGGTTCATATTCCAACCCGAGTTCCACGGCCCAGTAAAAAAGATTTTGTTTGATCCCACCTAAAGCCGTTCCCTTGGCTATGATCTTGTCATAGACCTTCTCCAATAATCTTGGAACGGCCGTAATTACGTGAGGTTTAACTTCTTTTAAATTGTCGCTTATTTTCTCAATTGATTCAGCAAAATAAACCGATACACTGTAATATTGATACAAATACAAGATCATTCGCTCAAAAATATGACACACCGGTAAAAAGCTTAAGGCTACATAAGCCCCGGTTTCAAAGGGAACCCTTGTCGCACTTCCCAGGACATCGCTCACAATATTGTTATGTGAGAGCATAACTCCCTTTGGCCTGCCGGTAGTACCCGAGGTATAAATTAAAGTGGCCAGATCTTCAGCCTTTACTGAGTTTTTTAGTTTCTCAACCTCCTGCTGATTGCTTTTATCTTCTCCAAGGGCAAGAAGCTCCTTCCAGTTTTTACAACCTTCAATTTCATCAAAACTATAAACTTCCTTTAGTTTTGTATTGGCTTTGATGGCATTGAGCTTATTCAGAACTTCTGTATCTGAAACAAAACAATAGGTTGCCTCACTGTGATTCAACACATATTCATAATCTTCCTCGGTTATTGTGGGGTAGATAGGCACATTTTGGGCGCCTATTTGCAATACCCCAATATCCAGAATATTCCATTCGGTGCGATTTGAGGTGGAGATCACAGCGATCTTTTCATTGGGCTTAATCCCCAAACGCAGCAATCCACGGCTTATGGCATTGGCCTTATCTATATATTGTCGGGTTGAAATTGTCTCCCAGGAGCCATGGTATTTTGTACCAAAGGCCTTTTCCAATGGAAAATTTTCCAACTGGTAATACGGGAAATCGAAAAGTCGTTTTATTTCAATCATCAGCTTAAATTAAGGAGATATTCCATGCAAAATAGCAATTTTAAAGGTATTCCAATTCTATTTTATAAAAAAAAAGTAGAAATATTTTTATATCTCTACTTTTAGATTCCAGTTTTTATAAACCGAATTATTTCTTTTCCAGCCATTTCCGGGCATTGACAAAGGCCTCTATCCATGGGCTAACTTCATCGTTTCTGCCCTTTGGGTAGTTTGCCCAGTTCCATTGAAAGGTAGAACGTTCAAAATGTGGCATGGTCACTAAATGCCTTCCGGTGGTATCGGTTAACATCGCGGTGTTGTAATGAGAGCCATTAGGATTGGCGGGATAGCCCGCATATCCGTATTTCGCAACGATGTTGTATTTCTCTTCCTCAAAAGGAAAACTGAATTTCCCCTCTCCATGTGCTGCCCATATCCCCAGGGTACTGCCGGCCAAACCACCAAGCATCACCGAATTATTTTCCTGAATTTCTACCGAGGTAAAACTGCATTCGAACTTGTGGGATTTGTTGTGCAGCATTTTGGGTTTTTGGATATGTTCAGCATTGATCAATCCCAATTCTATAAACAACTGGCAACCATTACAGGCGCCCAGGGAAAGGGTGTCGTCTCTTTTGAAAAAATTGTCTAAAGCAGATTTTGCTTTTTCATTGTATAGAAATGCCCCGGCCCATCCTTTGGCACTTCCAAGAACATCTGAATTGGAGAATCCACCAACGGCGGCAATAAATCTGATGTCCTGCAGGGTTTCGCGACCGCTAATTAAATCCGTCATGTGAACATCCTTGACATCAAAACCAGCCAGGTGGAGCGCCC
>JBGSWA010000155.1:0-4398 GCA_041752645.1 Gillisia sp.
CTTGCAGATCAATTAATGGAATATGTAAAGACATACAATAAAACAAGGGCAAAGCCATTTAAGTGGACATATACCGGCGAGCCTCTAACAATTAGTTAACTTACTAAATAATTAATACACTAGAACCTGTAGGAACTTCACTTTTTGGTTGATTTACCTCTTTGACCCAATCTGCCATATACCATTTTTTGAGTAATCAAAGTTCCCGGGTTTAGAAATTAACCGGCCTTGTAGACGAACTTTCCCAAAATTCAGGATTTTATGGTGGCCTACCTTACAAATTTTAAAAAGCCCATAAATAATTCATACCTCAAAAAGCGAAATATCACCAATAAAATATAACCGACCTGTTTGATAGAAACATGGTGCACACCAGCAAAAAACATCGAGCATTGCACTTTTAATTGTGCGTTTTTATGAATAATTGTATATTTCGTTGTGCGTTTTGTATCTTTACACTAATTAGTTTATCAAAAAATGGAAACACTTTATCAGAAATTTGAAACCCTTTTGCAAAATACGACAACGGATTTCAAACGTTATTTATATGAAAGGGTAGCATGGGAAAGTCGCATGGTTGGTATTATTGGCCCACGTGGCGTAGGAAAAACAACCATGATTTTGCAATATATCAAGCAAAATCTAAACACTAAGAAAGCATTGTATGTATCGGCAGACGATATGTATTTCAGTGAAAACAAACTTATTGATCTGGCAGATGAGTTCTATAAAAACGCAGGAGAGTATTTGTTTATTGATGAAATTCATAAATACGCAAATTGGTCACGTGAATTGAAAAATATGTACGATTCGTTTCCTACATTAAAAGTTGTGTTCACAGGTTCTTCCGTATTAGATATTCTTAAAGGTTCGGCCGATTTAAGCCGTCGTGCTTTAATTTATAATTTGCAAGGACTTTCATTTCGTGAATACTTGATTTTTTTTCATAAACACGATATTGAAGTTTTTTCCTTGCAACAAATAATGAATAATGAGGCCAAACTTGCAAATATTAAGCATCCTTTACCTTTGTTTAAAGATTATTTGAAAAATGGATATTATCCTTTTGGGGTTGAAAATGAAATGGATATACGTTTAGGGCAAATAATTGTACAAACATTGGAAACAGACATTCCACAATACGCTAACTTAAATGTGGGAACAAGTAGAAAACTTAAACGTTTACTTTCCATTATTGCTGAAAGCGTACCGTTTAATCCCAATTTTACCAAAATAGCTAAAATAATTAACACAAGTCGAAATTCATTGGACGACTACTTTTTATATATGGAGCAGGCTGGTCTTATCGGACAGTTACGCAATGAAACAAAGGGTATCCGAGGGCTTGGAAAGGTTGATAAAGTGTATCTGGATAATACAAATATCATATTTAATTTAGTTGGTGATAAGTCAAATGTAGGAAATATACGGGAAACTTTCTTTTTTAATCAAATGCGGGTAAATAATGAAGTAATCTCTTCAAAAACAGCCGATTTTGTGATTGATAACTCAACCTTTGAAATTGGTGGGGAGAATAAACAACAAAAGCAAATAGAGAAGGATGGCAAATCATTTATAGTAAAAGACGATATAGAATTTGGTTACCTCAATGTTATACCCCTTTGGGCTTTTGGATTAAATTATTAAAATATTATTTCAGTTGTTCACTTTAAACAGGAATCAGGTGTACAGTTTGCCCCGGAATCACCTGTTCACTTTAAGCAGGAATCAGGTGTACAGTTTACCCCGGAATCACCTGTTCACTTTAAGCAGGATCAGGTGTACAGTTTACCCCGGAATACCCAGAAAAACTCTAAATACAAACTATTAACCTCTTAAAATAAGGCTTCAGAAATTAGAGAAAATATTAAACGTCATAGCATTTAAAATTTTAAAACCAATCAAAAAATGGATTTTACCTCTCAGAAATTAGCAGGCGCAGTAGCTCAAAAGAGGCGACTTTACAAGGATGTAGAGTTTCTTACAGAAATCAGGCCTTTTAGAAATCACCGAAACCTTCAAAGCCTTGCAAAAGATGTGTGATTACCTCAGGCAGGAATTTGCAGCTTCTGGATATGAAAAATCCAGACAAATTAGCAAAAGACTTAAAATAAGTACGATAGCCCAACAGCTTATATAATTTATGCTCTGATCGGATCTAGTACAAACCGATAAACATTCCATAAATTATAATATTTTATTTGTAAGAATTTCTAGATCAAAATCCACAGTTGATAAATCAATTTTATCATATTCATTATGGCTTCCAACCAAATCATATAACATGCTTGACACATCTCATAACACAAGTATGCTTTAATAAACCTCGTACAAGGTAGTTACTAATATCCCTTTCATATCGCAAAATCCAACAACAGAGAATAACTGTTTTTCTTCTTTGACCTTAAAATTAAACGTGATGCTGAAAGGTTTACACCACTTTGCATCTTTAGTTTAGTCTAGTTCCCTGTCCGGAGATAATATCCTTATTGTGGCTATTTCTTTAAAAGTTACAATTTTTATCATAATAAAACTTTTTAAATCAAATTCTTGGCGAGAATTATTTAATAAATGCCTGATTTTTTATTATGATGAAAATGGAAATGAATTTACCAATTTCGCGGGTTCAGGCTTCACAAATTCTGCCCCTTATGAACAGCAAATAACTGCCAAGATTGAAGATCCTAATAATGCATCCTGTGCTATTGAAGTCAACTTCAGCCTGAAAACTATTTCCCCGCCCGAAATAGAACTGTTGGATAGCTATGAAATTTGCAGTTTGGGGGAATCGTTAGAATTAAAGTCAAATCCTATTTACAGTTCCTGGAACTAGGGGATGAATATGCCTACAGAATGATTAAAGAATTTTGTAATTAATAGTCTATTATGGAAATATTATTCTTTTTGGTTATAGGTATATTTGGTTTACTGGGAATAGGCTCTTTATATGGAGGATCTAAAGGATGGAACCTTGCTCTTAAACTTGCGGGCGCTTATACATTGGAGGTGCAGTCTCAGCATTTACTCTTGATAGTTGGTGGCCGTTGCTATTTGGTTTCTTGTTAACCTATGTAGTTAGATATTTTTTAGGGGATCCCTCAGAACAGTAATAAAAATAAATAATCGTCTTTATTTGCCCTCGTAACGGATAGTATTAGCTACTTAAACCACTCGCACACAAACAAAAACAGATTAACAGCTTTATCCAGAATAAAAAGTTTAATTTTAGTTTCCGTTATTCCGGTGTATAATCAAAATCCTTGCACTCTATTCCTTTGCAGGTGTAGCATGGTATCACATCACACTTTATAAAATCAATACTATGGAAAAGAAACTAACACCGGGAATGAGAAGTCAGTTAAAACTTCAGATAATAAGAAAGGCAAATCGGGACCCGGAATTCAAGAAGAAGGTGCAGGCAAGGTTAGACGAGATAGCGGAAGAACGGATACAAAATAAAGACATCTACTGAACTATCTCAGAAAACATAACAATTAGTACATGATACAAATAACCACACAGTAAAGACTATGAACAAAGAAACTGATTTCAATTATGATGAAAAACAGGCAGTAACCAAATTAACCCCTGAGCAAATGAAAGATGGTTTAATACGTCTTAGTGCTATGCGAGAAGCAATAAAGAATTGCAAGGAACGGTATAGGCAGGAGGACAAAAATAAAGGCCTCTCCTGAACCTTCTCCGGATTAATCAAATGGTAATTAACAATTGAAAAACCTCAGCAATGATCAAGAAACGATATAACAGCTATACCCCGGCAATGATGGCACTAAAAAGACTGGAGATAGCAAGGTTAATGGAAAAGAGTCCGGAGTTCAAAAAGAAAATGGAAGACAGGATGAAGGAGTTGAGAAAGTAGGAATCGATTAGGAAAATCACTTTTTACCAGTTCATATCAATGCTATTTCCGCTTTAAATAAAAAATAATATATATGTTCAAAGTAACCAAAATATTCGCAGATGAAAATGGTGACAGTCGTTTTGAAAATATTGAAATTCCCCTGAGAGAATCAGGAGAAATAGGTTTCCTGTCAGCTCTTATTCCTTCCAAAGGAGTTATTTTTAGGGAGGTACTGCCATCTTATGATTTCGATTTCCACAATTCCCCGCACAGGCAGTACATCGTGCTCCTTGACGGCGAGATAGAAATTGAGACTTCCTTAGGTGAAAAAAGAAGCTTTGGAGCAGGCGAGATCCTGCAAATGGAAGACACTGAAGGCAAAGGTCATAAGACACGAAACCTGAAGAAACAGAAAAGAAAGTCTATCTTTATAATGCTTGATTAGGCTAAAAATTCATATAAAAAGAAAATTCTATGATCAAAATGGTAATAGAAGCCCGGCAGGCTACCCTGGGAGAAGGAATGCACGTAAAAAG
>JBGSWA010000156.1:0-9484 GCA_041752645.1 Gillisia sp.
ATAATTTGGCGAAGTACTGGCTTTTTGTTATTTTTGAAACGTCTGAAGAGTCCCATTTGATTATTTTTTTTCTCAAAACAAAAATAAGGGATTCTCAGACATTTTTATTTTCTTACTTTCGGATAGCAGTGAACTTTTATCAATAAATTCTTCCGAAAACAAGTTAATAAAACGCTTTTAATTAATAAAAACGGTCTGTATTAGGCGGTTATTATTCATAAATACACTTCAGCAGATTTTTAGGAGTTTCATCGAAAACATTTTTGAATTCTTTTCTTTTGCTGTAATTTGACATGTCAATTAAAACCATCCCACTTCTTTTAATTGAAGCCTCCTTAGATTCCCCACAACCCCACATTTTATTCGGTTTTCCCAAAAAATTATTTCAAAGAAATTTTATTGCTCCCCATTATGGAGTAAAAAGAATTTTTTTTCTACCATTAATTAATGTTTTGACAAAAAATGAATTGAGGAGTTGAAAGTTTCCTATGTGGTCAATTGAATTTTATCCGATACCATTCTATAAAAAAGATCAAAACCTAACAAGGATGGTTGGTTAAAAATGAGGTGCATCATAATTGGTATAATTTTTTTTTTCGGGATTAATTGTAACTCAGTAGCATTTAAAAAAAATACTAAGTGAAAAAATATTACTTTTTTAGCACCTGTGTCTTGTTTATGCTTTTTAAAATGGAGGCGCAGACAAGATTTACTTCTCTTGTTAATTTAAACCCATTATCTATTTCTGCTGATACCGGGGAGAAATCACAGGCCAAAGTATGGAATTATGCGGGCAGGCATTGGGCAGTTCTGGCCAACCCTGCTGGTACTTTTATTTGGAGACTGGACGGCACAAATTGGACCAATGTACTCAAGCTTTCCTCTCAAACCAACACAAAGGCTGACTCGAAGGTTGTCGGCAGTCTGGTACACATCTTGCTTTTTCAGGGGGTTACCTCCGAATTGGTATCCGTGCAATACTCGGCTGCTCTTGGAACTTATCAACTTTGGTCGCAAAGGATATCAACAGTGACCATAAATCTACCCTTAACTGTTGAGATTGCCAATATTGAAGTAGATGGTAGGGGGCGGATGTGGCTCGCATATGATGGATTTACCGAAATTTATGTAACCTGGAGCGACGCTCCTTATCAAAATTGGAGCGGACCAATAACTATTGCAACTGGATTATCCACGGATGATACTGGTGGCATTATTGCCCTTCCGGGGAAGGTCGGGGTTTTCTGGTCAGACCAGAAAACCGAAAGATTTGGCTTTAAAACCCATTTAGACGGAGCAGATCCATCTGACTGGTCAAATGACGAGGTGCCGGGATCACAATCAGCACTGAATATTGGAAAAGGCATGGCAGATGATCATTTACATATGGCAGTATCAAGTGACGGAACCCTGTATTGTGCTGTTAAAACATCTTATGATACCGCTGGTTACCCGGCTATTGCCTTATTAATCCGGAGACCTAGGGGAGGCTGGGACAACTTAAATGAAGTGTCCAGGATGGGTACTAGACCAATTGTGGTCCTGAACGAGTCCATTAACAGGTTGAGTATCGTATATACAAATAAAATCGGTGATGGGGATATTGTATATAAGGAATCTTCTGTTCCCAATATCTCCTTTGGGAATCAACGAATTTTGATTGCAGGATCCTACAATAATGCAACAAGCACAAAGGCTAATTTCACTTCCGAGGTTGTTATTCTAGCTTCAAACAGTTCTCAGGCGGTAGGGATATTGGCAAGTGACCGCTTTTTGGGGCCTAGTTTGAATGCTCCGGGAAATAATTACACGCAACTTCCCTTAGAAACCACTCTAAGTTGGAACCCTGACACGGATGTCTTGAGTTATCAGGTTCAGGTTTCCAAATTAAATGATTTCTCAAGCCTGGTATTTGATCAATCCAATATTACCTCGAATTCGGCTTTGGTTACCGAACTTTCTAATAATATTAATTATCATTGGAGAGTTCGGGCCACCACAACTATTGGGGATAGTGAATGGTCTACTACCTGGAATTTTAAAACTACTCCAGCCTCACCTAATGCGACCATGGTAGGTCATTGGAAAATGGATGAGGGAAGTGGAAGAATTCTTAAAGATGCTTCTGAATATTTGAATAATGCAAATATTACAGGCAGTCCTGTTTGGGAGAATGGGAGAGATGGGCAAGCATTAAGATTTAATAGCACTCCTCCCGACGCCAAGGTTGTAGATAATGCATCTTTGGAAATCACGGAAGCAATAACAATAGCAGCTTGGGTGAGACCGGAAAAAAAACAAACCCAGTACCTTATTAAAAAAGCAGATCATAACAGTATAGATGGCTATGAGCTCTCTCTTTCACTTACCGGCAGTGCATTTTTTAGATTAAATCAAGAAAGTTCCGGAGACACTTACAGGGTTGATTCCCAGGTTAATTATCCAACTGAAGGGAGTGCCTGGATGCATGTTGCAGCTACCTTTGATGGGATGTTTATGCGAATTTATATTGACGGGATTGAAAGTAATTTCCTTAAATTAAGCTCGCCAGTTTCCGTAGGCATTAACCAACTTCCGCTTTCTATTGGGTCCGGGAATGATGGTTTCAGGAGCTTTGAAGGAACTATGGATGATGTTCGTTTATTTAAAGTAGCATTAAGTGATTCTGAAATTTTTTACCTGGCTAATTCACCTTTACTGGCATCACCCGTGAATGAAGCTATTTCAATCCCGGTTGATGCAACCTTGAGATGGGCATCGTTGATTGGTGCGGAGTCCTACGAGATACAAGTCGCAACCGATATGAATTTCGTAAATACAATAGCGAATTTTATAGGTCTTTCCAGCACTTGGGTGGATGTGCCAAATCTTGCCCATAATACAAGCTATTACTGGCGTAACCGCGGAAACAATATCAATGGTCCTGGTTTCTGGTCAGCTCCCCGAGGTTTTACCACCGTTGTGTCCATGGCTGTGGCACCGGCCTTAGACTCGCCTATTAATGGAGCGACTCATATTTCTGTAACTCCAAATTTAAGCTGGAATGCTTCTCCCGGTGCGGATACGTATCAATTACAGGTATCAGAAACCAGTAATTTTGCTACTACGTTTTTTGATCAAAGTAACATTATCGAAACAACCGCTGACTTTATTGGTCTTTCCAAAGCTATGGTTTATTACTGGCGGGTCTTTGCGGTCAATACAGGAGGTTCGAGGGAATCTGAAACCTGGAGTTTTACCACAGTGCTTCCTATGGATGGACAACCGGTGGTAGTGTTACCAAATGAATCACCACCCAAAGAGGGAAATTTTTTAGCTTATCCAAACCCGTTCACATCCAACATCTCCATAAGTTTCGCTTATCCAATGGATGAAGACTATTCCATTAGCCTATATGATAGTAAAGGATCTAAAATTAAGGATATAGGGAAAGGCATAGCATTATCTGGTAAGTGGAACACCATTGAGCTTGACGGATCCTGGGTGTCCATAGGGATTTATTTATTAAGATTACAGACAGCTAATGGGGAAACAAAAACAATAAGGTTGTTGCGAAGGTAAGTTGATATTATGCAATTCATAGGAAAACTGTCAATATCAGAGCCTTAAGAATCAAAGCTTTAGACGGTTAATATAGATTTTTTTAAACAATATACACTTTAGCAGGTATTTTTGAGTTTCATCGAAAAAATTTTTGAAATATTTTCTTTTGCTGTAATTTGACATGTACATAAAAACCATCCCACTTCTTATAATTGAAGCCCTACAACCCCACAGTTTATTCGGTTTCCCCAAAATAAAATTTCAAAGAAATTTTATGTCCCACTGGTATTGAGTTTTAAAGAGTTTGAAATTTCTAATTTGATCAATTGAATTTTAACCGATACTATCCTATAAAAATTGACTAAAAGATAAAATGAATTTTGTTGGTTTAATAAAGGATACCTAAAAAAGAGTCTAATATTTTATTCCGGATTAATTGTAATTTATTAACAATTTAAAATATAACCAACATGAAAAAATATTATTATTTCATAATTTGTGTGCTGTTTATGGTTCTGAAAATCGAGGCGCGGCCAGGATTTATTTATCTTACAAATTTAGACCTTGTTCCCTTTTGCGATAATACCGGTGAGAAATCAACGGCCAAAGTTAGTAAATATGTCCCAAGGGTACGGGCAAACTATGCTGCCGGGGACAGCGGTTTGATAACCTCTTCCTCGCCAAAATCTGATACCCTGGTGGGGCATTGGATGATGGATGAGGGCAGTGGCACAACACTACTCGATGCCTCTGGTTACGGGAACAATGCTTTGACATCAGGGAATCCTACCTTGGTGAGGGGCGTTACCGGTCAGGGACTAAGGTTTAACGGTACCAGCCAATTTGCAACCGCCACGGACAACACTTCTCTGGATATTACAGGGGCCATTACCATTGCAGGGTGGATCAGGCCTGAAAAAACCGGAACCCAATATTTGATCAAAAAGGCCGTACTAAATAAAGCAGACGGCTACGAACTTTCGTTGTCAAGCAGTGGAACAGTTTTCTTTAGGTTCAATCAGGAATCCTCTGGAAATAGCTACAGACTCGATTCCAAGACAACTCATCCAACCGACGGATATACCTGGATGCACGTTGCTGCCACTTATGATGGAGCAGTGATAAGAATATACATTAATGGGATCGAGAATAGCACCAAAGCCCTTTCTTCACCCCCTCCTATAACGATAAACGGATTGGCATTGACCATAGGAGCAGGAGACAATGGGTATAGGGGGTTTCAAGGGGCCATGGATGATACTCGAATTTACAACACAGCTTTGAAGTCCTCCGAAATCTTAGAATTAGCAAAACTGAAAAATAGTGTGGAAATAGAGAAATTTCAGGAAAAGTTTTTAGCCTACCCAAACCCGTTCACTACCAATACATCCATTAGTTTTACTACTTCTATAGAAGAATCATATTCCATAAGCCTCTTTGATGGTAGGGGAGCTAAAATAAAGGATATAGGGAAAGGCATTGCTTTATCTGAAGCCTTGAATACCATTGAGTTTGACGGATCCTGGATGTCCACAGGGATTTATTTACTAAAATTAGAGAAAGCTAATGGGGAATCCAAAATAATAAGGGTTTTAAGAAGGTAAGCTGTAAAATTCATTGGAAATTAAATAAAACTAAATTAAAATCAACTCACAGGGGCAGTGCGGTCCTTGACAATCCAATTATTTTAAAGAAGGAGGAGATACACACCATTAAGAAAGGGGGGAGAGTGACTTTGTAATGGAAATGGTGATTGCAGATTTTCCCCCGGGATAGGAGTAACATTCCAAATAATGGTATAAGATTAAAAAGTGATTTTTAAAGATATAGGCAAAAATAAAATACATAAAATATACCTTGGCTGCGAAGTTAAATTAAGATTAAGAATGTGTTCTGAACGCTGGGATTTAAAATTGGATTTAATAAGGTACTGGAATTTTCCAATTTTATTTTAACATTTATATGTAATTTCCTCCAAAAAATATGTCAATAAAACACCTCTCATATGTATAAATCACTCTGTTATGGACGGTTTGTTATTTCTTAAAGGAATAAAAGCTATATTTCAAAATAACTAATATTTTAGTATTACATCGAAAACAATTTTGATATTCATTTGTTTACCGTAATTTAATGATGTGATTAAAAACATCCCCTTCTTTTAATCTATTCTCGCTTATTTGAGCTCAACCCCCATAGTTTAATCCCCTATAGATATTTAAAAGAAATTTTATGGTTCCCTGTTATGGATTAAAGTGAATTTTTTTTTTAACCATTAATTATTGTATTGACAAATAATGATTAGAGTTTGAAATCACCTATTTGGTTAAGTGATTTTTGGCTGATACAACGATATAATAATTGATCAAAACGTAGAACGGATCTGTTAGTTAATATTGGATAAACCCGGCTAATATTTTCTAACAGAATAATTGTAACCCATTAGCATAAAAAAAAATTACGTGAAAAAATATTACTTTTTTATCATTTGTGCCTTGACTATGGTTTACAAAATGGAGGCACAATTTAATTCTGTAACAAATTTAAATCCTGTATCCATCTCAACTAATACCGGGGAGAAACCACAGGCCAAAGTTTGGACCTATGCCGGGAAGCATTGGGCAGTTCTGGCCAACTCCAACGGTACTTTCATCTGGAGACTGGACGGCACAAATTGGACTAATGTACTCAGGCTTTCCACTAGAACTACCACAAAGGCTGACACGAAGGTTGTCGGTAATGTCGTACACATCCTCCTTTTTCAGGGGATTACCTCCGAATTGGTATCAGTGGAATACTCCGCAGCCTCAGGAAGTTATCAACTTTGGTCGCAAAGAACTTCAACAGTAAACATAAATTTACTTTCGAGCGTTGAGATCGCTAATTTAGATATAGACGGGAATGGGCGAATGTGGATAGCTTATGACGGGACATCACAGATTTACGTTAGCTGGAGCGACCCTCCGTATCAAAATTGGAGCTCCCCAATATCTATTGTAACTGGAATATCAACGGATGATATTGGTGCTATTATAGCCCTTCCGGGGAAGATCGGGGTATTCTGGTCCAATCAGAATACACAAAGATTCGGCTTTAAAACCCATACGGACGGAGCAAGTCCTTCCTCCTGGTCAAGTGGCGAGGAACCGGCTTCTCAGTCTGCACTTAATGTGGGAGATGGTATGGCAGATGATCATTTAAATATGGCTGTAGCAGCTAATGGCACACTTTATTGTGCTGTTAAAACCTCTTATGATACTGGAAATCACACGCAAATCGGACTGCTTGTTCGGCATCCCAATGGAAGTTGGGACAATATTTATGAAGTCTCCAAGGCGGGTACAAGGCCAATTGTAATACTGAACGAGTCACAGAACAAGTTGAGGGTTGTATATACCGATGTCACTGGGGATGGAAATATTGTGTATAATGAAACACCCATTAACAATATCTCCTTTGGCAGTCAACGAAGTTTGATTGCCGGATCCTACAACAATCCTACAAGCACCAAGGATAATTTTACCTCTGAGATTGTAGTCCTGGCCTCGAGCAGTAGCCATGCTGTTGGGGTGCTGGCAAAGGACCCGTCTCTGCCATCTGCTCCACTTGCTCCGCAGTTGATCACTCCGGCAAATCTTTACACAAACGTTTCTGTTACACCGACTTTAGGATGGCAAGCCTCTTTTGGGGCAATTTCTTATAGGGCTCAGGTATCTGTAGCCTCAAATTTTTCAACAACGGTTTTTAATCAAGCTGGCATTACAGGTTCATCCACATCCGCTACAGGCCTTGCTAACAACACCGTTTATTATTGGAGAGTCCAGGCAACGAATGCCGTTGGAACCAGCGCCTGGTCCACCGTCAGAAGCTTCACCACACTACCAGCACTGGCCGGAAGCTTGGTTGCCCACTTGAAGATGGACGAAGGGATCGGTACTAACTTACTCGATGCTTCAAATTATGGAAACAATGCTCTAACCACAGGAGGTCCCCTATGGATACCAGGGGTTAACGGTCAAGCGTTGAAGTTTGACGGTACTAGTCAATACGCCACTATCAATGACAATGCTTCTTTGGATATTACAGGAGCGATCACTATTGCCGCCTGGATCAGGCCTGAAAAAACAATAACCCAGTACATTGTCAAGAAGGCAGAAATAGATCAATTAGACGGCTACGAGTTCTCCCTTTCAAACCTCGGCCAGGTTTTCTTTCGGTTCAATCAAAAAAGCTCTGGAGATATCTTCCTTCTCGATTCACAGACCCACTATCCCAAAGATGGTATTACCTGGATGCATGTTGCTGCTACATACAATGGATCTTTGATCAAAATATACGTAAACGGAGTTGAGAATAGCACCAAAACCCTTTCCTCTCCTCCTCCAATAATGATAAACGGTTTAGATCTGGCCATCGGAGCAGGAAATAATGGATTCAGGGGACTGCAAGGAGGAATAGATGATGTGCGTATATATAATACCGCCCAGAATGCAGCACAAATTTTAGCAATATTTCAATCAACACTACCTGCCCTGGCCGTTGCACCAATATTAAGTGACCCGGTAGATCTTTCCCCTAACCTTTCTATTACCCCGGCATTGACCTGGCTAACCACCGTGGGAGCAGATTACTATAAAATACAGGTGTCAGCAGTTGCTAACTTTTCGACAACAGTATTTAATCAAACAGGCATCATCGGCACTTCAGCTTCGGTAACCGGTCTCACAAATAACACCACCTATTACTGGAGGGTACTGGCAACCAATGCCGCCGGGGACGGTATCTGGTCCGCTATCAGGAGTTTTACTACCATCCCGGTAATCCCAGGTGCACCACTATTAAGCACTCCGGCAGATCTTTCCACCAACCTTTCTATTACCCCGGCATTAAGCTGGCAAACCACGTTGGGCGCAGCCTCCTATAAAATAGAGGTATCGGCAGTTGCTGACTTTTCGACAACTGTATTTAATCAAATCGGCATCAACGGCACCTCGAGCTCGGTAACCGGTCTCACAAATAACACCACCTATTACTGGAGGGTACTGGCAACCAATGCCGCCGGGGATAGCAACTGGTCCACTGTCAGGAGCTTTACTACCATCCCTGCAATCCCAGGTGCACCAATATTAAACGCACCGGCAGATCTTTCCACCAACCTTTCTATTACACCGGCATTGAGCTGGCAAACCATGTTGGGCGCAGCCTCCTATAAAATCCAGGTGTCGGCATTAGCTAACTTTTCGACAACTGTATTTAATCAAATCGGCATCATCGGCACCTCAAGCTCAGTTACCGGCCTCACCAATAACACCACCTATTACTGGAGGGTACTGGCAACCAATGCCGCCGGGGACGGGCTCTGGTCCGCTATCAGGAGTTTTACTACCATCCCGGTAATCCCGGGTGCGACATTATTAAGCGCCCCGGCAGATCTTTCCACAAACATTTCTATTACCCCTGCATTAAGCTGGCAACCTACCTTGGGTGTAGCCTCCTATAAACTGCAGGTGTCGGCCTTAGCTAACTTTTCTACAACTGTAATTAATCAAACCGGCCTCATCGGCACCTCAAGCTCAGTTACCGGCCTAACTAATAACACCACCTATTACTGGAGGGTACTGGCAACCAATGCTGCCGGGGACGGGCTCTGGTCTGCTATCAGGAGCTTTTCTACCATCCCGGTAATCCCGGGTGCGACACTATTAAGCGCCCCGGCAGATCTTTCCACCAACCTTTCTGTTACCCCGGCATTAAGCTGGCAACCTACCCTGGGCGCAGCCTCCTATAAATTAGAGGTGTCAACACTGGCTAACCTTTCGACAACAGTACTTAATCAAACCGGAATCATCGGCACCTCAAGCTCAGTTACCGGTCTCACAAATAACACCACCTATTACTGGAGGGTACTGGCAACCAATGCCGCCGGGGACGGGCTCTGGTC
>JBGSWA010000157.1:0-38193 GCA_041752645.1 Gillisia sp.
CCAGACCACCTTTTAATTCTTAACTCTTAATTCTTAATGCTGATGCATCACAACCGCCTTTTAGGGATTTTAATGAATCCTCCCTGGCCTCGGGGACTGGCTGGTGTTATTGAATGACAGCTGTTTTCTCTACGCTGGAGCAGGCCAAATCGAAGCGATCAAGGTTCATCACCTTGCTCCAGGCTGCCACAAAATCCTGTGTGAATTTTTCCTGGGAGTCCTGGCTTCCATAAACCTCAGCAATGGCCCGGAGTTCTGAGTTTGAACCGAAGATGAGATCTACCCGGGTACCGGTCCATTTGAGTTCTCCCGTTGCTCTGTCACGACCTTCAAAGAGGTCCTGGGATGCTGAGGTCGCTCTCCAGGTGGTGCCTAAATCGAGCAGGTTGACGAAGTAGTCGTTGGTAAGGGTCTCCGGGGTCCTGGTGAATACTCCGTGACTCGTCTGGCCAAAGTTCGTGTCAAGTACCCGAAGCCCACCAACAAGAACTGTCATCTCAGGTGCTGTCAGGGTTAAAAGTTGTGCTCTGTCTACCAGGATTTCCTCTGTAGAACTTGTATCATTGGTTTTCGAGTAGTTGCGGAATCCATCTGCAGCCGGCTCGAGGACTGCAAAGGATTCGATATCGGTTTGCTCTTGGGAGGCATCGGCACGTCCCGGGGTGAAGGGTACAAGGATTTCCTGCCCGGCATTTTTCGCTGCCTTTTCAATTGCTGCACATCCTCCCAAAACGATCAGATCTGCCAGGGAAACCAACTTTCCGGAAGACTGTTTGTCGTTGAATTCTTTTTGAATACCAACAAGGACTTTCAATACATTTGCCAGTTGAGAAGGATTGTTGACTTCCCAGTTTTTTTGCGGGGCGAGCCCAAGGCGTGCCCCGTTTGCTCCTCCGCGCTTATCAGAGCCCCTGAAGGTGGATGCAGAGGCCCAGGCGGTTGATACCAATTGGGATACAGGCAGTCCTGAATCAAGTATTTTAGCCTTGAGCTCCGCGATGTCCTCCTGGTCAATCAGCTCATAGGTAACAGCGGGGATAGGGTCCTGCCAGAGCAGTTCTTCCTGAGGTACTTCAACTCCGAGATAGCGTTCTTTTGGGCCCATATCGCGGTGGGTCAGTTTAAACCATGCACGGGCAAAAGCCTCTGCAAACTCCTCCGGATTCTCGAAGAAATGTCTTGAAATAGGCTCGTAGATGGGATCCACTCTCAGGGCAAGATCCGTGGTGAGCATAAATGGCGCATGGCTCTTTAGAGGATCGTGGGCATCCGGCACCGATCCGGCACCTGCACCATCCTTAGGTTTCCACTGAAAGGCGCCAGCCGGGCTTTTGGTAAGCTCCCATTCGAAGCCAAAGAGGTTCTCGAAGAAATTGTTGCTCCACCTGGTTGGGGTGGTCGTCCATGCTCCTTCGAGGCCGCTGGTAATGGTATCCCCGGCATTACCGCTGCCAAAGGTGTTTTTCCAACCCAGGCCTTGCTCTTCAATGCCCGCGCCGGCAGGTTCCATTCCAACATATTTTCCTGGATCGGCAGCTCCATGGGTTTTGCCGAAGCTATGCCCTCCGGCAATAAGCGCGACAGTTTCATAGTCATTCATTGCCATACGGGCAAAGGTCTCTCTAATGTCCCTGGCCGATGCGAGCGGATCTGGCATTCCGTTAGGACCTTCCGGATTCACGTAGATCAGACCCATCTGAACCGCAGCAAGAGGATTCTCCAGTTCGCGCTCAGCAGTGTATCGTTTGTCCCCCAGCCACTCGCCTTCAGAACCCCAATAAATATCCTCCGCAGGTTCCCAAACATCCTCACGTCCACCGGCAAACCCGAAGGTCTTAAAGTTCATGGACTCCAGAGCACAATTCCCGGTGAGGACCATCAGGTCCGCCCACGAAATCTTTCTGCCGTATTTCCTTTTTATTGGCCATAGCAGTAGGCGGGCCTTGTCAAGGTTCGCATTGTCTGGCCAACTGTTTAGCGGTGCAAAACGCTGGGTGCCGAAGCCCGCGCCCCCGCGTCCGTCAGCAATGCGGTAGGTGCCTGCGCTGTGCCATGCCATCCGAATAAAGAACGGTCCGTAATGGCCGTAATCGGCCGGCCACCAGTCCTGGGATTTGGTCATCAGTTCGAAGATGTCTTTTTTTACCGCATCCAGATCCAGGCTCCTGAACTCCTCTGCATAGTTGAATGTATCGCCCATCGGATTGGACAGGGATGAATGTTGGCGCAGGATGTTCAACTTCAACTGATTTGGCCACCAATCACGGTTATTCCTTCCCCCACCACCCGTTGGTTTTGAATCTCCACCGTTAAAGGGACACTTGCTTTCACTTTTGCTAACCTCCGCTAATTTTGAACCGGGTTCTGAGTTATTTTCCATTATTAATAAATTTGTTGTTTTTAAAAGTACAATTTACGAAAATCTTAAGAATACTTTTTATCTATATTTTTTATTTGTTTATAGAATAAACTTATTTCTTTTATCAATTCTCATCCTGCAAAGGTTTTGCTATTCCTTCTCCAATTGAACTCCATAGATTCTACAATGAGATCGGATGCCTTATTTTTCCCCTGGCCAAGGAATGAAAAATGATCAATTTTTTAAGTTGACGAAATAACCTGATCAAAATTCATATGATTTGGTCTTAGATTAACCTATTTAACCTTTTATTGATCTTCTTTGTTATGTGTTGAACTTTTCGGGTTATTATTCATTATATATTACATTATTTAAATTAATCATATATTTTTAACAATACATTGATGATTATGCAAAAGAGAAATACCACTGTCGTTTTTTTTACATGTATGATGTTTCTAATGAGCACTGGTTCCCATGCCCAGGGGTGCGTTGCCATCAGGCATTTTTCCTGCAGTACAGGGAATAGCCTGGAGGGTGGTTTACTTGGTAAAGGCGATTTTCAATTCGGTGTCAATTACAGGTATTTTAAATCCTTCCGGCATTTTAGAGGCACCGAGGAAGAACCAGATCGTGTGTCCAGTAATACAGAGGTGATCAACCATTCTCATTCCTGGGATTTCAATGTAAACTACGGAATTACAGACAGGTTGTATGCAGGGCTCACCATCCCCACCCTCATGAATACCCGTTCCTCTTTATACGAGCACGGAAGGCAGGAAAGGTATACCACTTTTTCCAGAGGTTTGGCGGACATCCGGGTGGGTACAGGCTACTGGCTTTTTGATCCCTTGGACCATTTAAATGGGAATATAGCGGTAGGTCTGGGTTTAAAACTCCCCACAGGAGATTACAATGCCTCGGATATATTTTACAATGTAGGCCCGGATGGCAGTCCACAAGTACGCCCTGTAGATCAGTCAATCCAGCCAGGTGATGGCGGTTTTGGAATTACGGTTGATCTTCAGTTTTATCAAAAAGTCGCTGAGCATTTCTTTTTGTACGGAGGTGGTTTTTATCTTTTTAATCCAAAGGAAAGCAACGGAACCCGCACCTTCCGGGAGACTTTGAATCCTATTTTAGAAAATGAGGCAATCATGTCTGTTCCCGATCAATTTTCATTGCGCGCGGGATTTGGGTACAGCCTGCGCTCATTTTTGTCGGCTTCCCTGGGAGGGCGATTTGAAGGGGTTCCGGTAGAAGATGTGTTCGGAGGAAGTGACGGATTCAGAAGGCCGGGAAATGTACTTTCAATAGAACCCGGAATTGCATTTATGAAAAATAATTTTACGCTGAATTTAAATGTTCCTTTTGCCCTGAGAAGGGAACGTCCCCAAAGCCTTACTGATATTCAAACTCAGGAAATCACAGGGGAATTCAGGCAAGGAGATGCCGCTTTTGCGGATTATTTGATCAACCTTGGAATTACCTATAGGGTTGGTAGAAAATCGGGGGAGCGTATAGAGACTAAGTCTAAATTGAAATTTGATTAATTAAAAAACTCCACTGGATCTCTTCAGAAAGCGTGAAATTTGTAATTCAAAATTGAACAACTAAGGGGACCAATCCGTTCTTTGAGGAAAAAGGAAAAAGGAAAAAGGAAAAAGTCAGAGAACCCTGGAAGATTCAAAGCAACATAGCTTCTTTGATAATATTTTTTATTTCATAAAATTTTAGGCACCCAAAAATTTATGATTATTAGTTATCCATATTTGCATTATCTTTAGAAAAATCTGAAAGTATGAGATACGCGATAAGCTATGTAAGCACGGCAAACAAGGATCTCAATCAGGAGGAAGTAGCAGAAGTACTGGAGCAAACCCAGATCAGGAATAATAATGAGGGTGTAAACGGGTTGCTTATTTATTCCGGCGGTAATTTTTTTGAGGTAATTGAAGGGGAGAAAGCTAAGATCATTGGGCTCTTTAAAAGTATCAAAGATGATCCCAGGCACAGAAATATAATGATGGTTTTTGAAAAAGAGATCGATAAACCGCTGTTCGATGATAAGGATGCTAATTTTATTTCTGAAAATACCGAGCACCGCCAAATGAAAGTGAAGAATTTTCTGTATTACATCAAAGATCTCGATCAAAGCACACAAAAAGCGGTGCAGAATATTCTCCTGGCAATGGGTAAAAACAGCTGAATTGAATATTTCAGATGATTTGCTTAAGTCATTTCAGGAACCCAAAATTTTATGTACCCCTAAGTTCCCTGGAATTACACTTGGAATTTATAAATTCCAAAAATTCTCAAAACATTTCTTTCCCGGATTTTATTTCTCAAATAAAAAAAATTAATTCCCAACCTCATTTTTTTGGCGCTGGGGTTCCTTTTCTTTGCTATAAATTACAAAGCACATGAACATAGGATACCTTCACGGCCTGGAAAGCACATTAAGTCCACAGAAACGAACAATATTGGCTAAATACGGGAACATCTACTCCCCGGAAATCGATTATTACAACAACCCCAATGCTATTGAGATGCTTATAAAAGAGCTTCAGGGCCAGGAAATTAATGTTGTCCTGGGCAGCAGTATTGGTGGTTTTGCAGGGTATTATGTGTCGGCAATGTTGTCTAAACCAGCTTTATTATTTAATCCTGCACTGGCCAGAAGATCGGTTCCACAAGAGGTTCCTACAGGGGATTTTGGGACTTGGAAAAGCTTACAGATAGCCTTGGGGATGGATGACCAGGTGGTGCCTGTATCAGAAACCCTGAGGTTTATTTCAGATTCAATTCCATATAAAACAGAAATCCAGTTAAATTTATACCCAGGGACCGGCCATAGAATTAAGGAGGAAATATTTGAAAAGGAAGTGGAATCCTTCTTTGGGAAGCTGGGTTATTAGGATTCGTTTATATGGAATTTTTTCTAAAATTTCCGGATTTAATAGGTCTAGGCCCACCCTCCAACCTGGCCACCTCTGGATTTTAAGTCTGCCAACTAAAATCTTGATTCCTTTTTTTAAACCGCCACACTCATTTCCCCCTCCAAAATGCTACATTTAAACTTAATTCATAAATAAACTAAATGTCCAGACAGGAAGCAATTCAGCGTCACCGGTTTATTATTCATCAGTTGAGCAAAAAACCATCCACCTTTAGTGAGATCCAGGATTTCTTAAGACTTCAGGAGGAACTCTCCGAATACCACCTTACTTGCTCGATCCGTACTTTTCAGCGGGAAATGCACGAGATCTCCAAGATTTACAAGATTGAGATCAAATTTGACAAATCCGAAAAGCTTTATTTCATCGAGCACGACGCAAGGGAAACCGAGTCTGAAAGGCTCATGGAGGTTTCAGATCTGTATAACACCATAAAAATAGGAAACAGCCTCGGGAACCACCTGCTCTTTGAAAACCGCAAGGCACTCGGGACAGAGTATATGCACGGACTCCTGCACGCCATAAAAAACAGGCTCGAGGTGAGTTTTAACTATAAAAAATTCTATGATGGCTCTTTGACCAAAAGGCGGGTGCGGCCGGTAGCTATCAAAGAAGCCCGAAACCGCTGGTATTTGCTGGCTCAGGATTCCAAGGCGAGCTAATTAAAAACTTCGGGCTGGACCGTATAAGCGAAATGGAGATCAGCAATAAAAAATTCAGGAACATCCCAGATTATGATCCTGTCACAGCATTTAAATACAACTTTGGGATCATAAACGGTACAGGGGAGTTACCACAAAGGATCGTCTTGTCTTTTACGCCCACCGAAGGCCGCTGTATCAATTCCCTGTTGTTGCATCACAGCCAGGTGGAAATAATCAATAACGAGCAGGAGCGATGCTTTGAATACCACTTGGTTTCCACCTATGATCTTAAAATGGAACTGCTGTCCTATGGCGATACGCTAAAGGTGCTGGAGCCTGAGTCTTTGCAGGAGGACCTGGTAAAGATCCTTTCAAAAACCCTGCAACGCTACCGGGAAAAAAAAACCGAGTTGCAAAAAGGAAGTTTGCTTTATTGAAAGAAAAAAAACAGCAGAGTAGGGGGGTACTGTTGAAAAAGAAAAATCCTAGTGCATTTTGCTGGCAAAAATTACAGCATTGAGAAACGCTCAATGCGCTACAGGCCTTCGCAGGCCTGAGCTTTAAATCTTTTATCTCTACCCAGAGGTTACGAGCCTTTCTGTTCTTAAGTTTTCTCCTGATCCCTTGGAAAGGAATTTCCCAGACGATCCGCGCCGAAAACAGGTATGGGGAGAAAACTCATTTTTGTCGAGGGATTCGCTGCCAGAATGAATGACCGCTATAGGGAAAAACTCTTTTTTTGGGATGGAAGAGTCCTGAGGCGGAAAGACCGCTATGGGGAAGCGCTCTTCTTTATTGAGCGCAACCAGGTGAGAGAAAAGGACCGGTAGGGAGAAAAACGATATTTTTTTGACGGCCTGACCATAAGATCAAAGGACCGCTATGGCCAAAAGTTGTACGATCTTGACGGTCAGGAGATAAAAAAGAAGGGCAGGTACGGAAAAGTTATCTATTATTTTGAAGGGATCCCTGAGAAATGGGTGATCGTGGCCATTATTTCGGTATTGTGATTTTCCCGCAGCTCCTTTAATTCCTCCTCAGATTCCCAAGTTTTTCTTTGAAGAAATCTGTAGATTCTGAGGTCTGAATTTATTTCCGTCGGATTTTTGCACTCCTGCAAATTATTCTCATGATACCGGACTAGAATTATAAAACCTCATAGAATCATAATGAATTTATAAATTCAAATTTTCTATGTTTTAAAGTGCTTAACAAGAAAAAAATTCACATTGGAAGATAACCTCTGAATTCTTTACCTGCAGCGGGGGAAACAAGTTCCAAATCTTACATATCAAAAAATCACCCGAAAAGGACTAAGAAAACCCATAGAGGTATTTGTTGACGATTTTCCTGATTCTAAATCGTTCATTTGGATAAAATTCTTCGCAGAATTATAATTTATAGAAATCCATTTATTAAATGGGGAATATAGTTCAGATTTGTTATTGCCATCTATTTCAAAGATTTCAATTATAGATTTATTTTTGAATTCAAGGTCTTAAGTACTTAATTTAGATACTGTTAATAATACCAATAAAACTGCATAAATAATTCGAAAATTTTTATTGTATACTGAATTGCCAAGGGCCTTGGTTAAGGCAAGTGGCGGGGAGTTGTGGATGCGAATTTGTCGGGTTAACAATTTTGTTTGTTATGGAAACTAATTTAGTTTTTTTTCTATGAAACCAGCCATTTGCGTTATAGGTTGCCATAGCTTTCTTAACTTTAGTTTTAACGACTAATGTATTGTTTTACCACTCTTCTATTAATGGGTTGTTCATTTCTATAATTGTTTATTGGCATTAATTTTTGTAATTGTTTTACTTGGTCTTCTGAAATTGTAATAGGTGTTTTATAAACAAACCAAGTTACATTCTGAGTGCAAGGAGGTGTTGTCAATGAACCACTATAAGTGTAATATCCCTTATCTTCAGGTAAATTTTTGTTAAGATCAAAATCAGTATCAATCAGTTTTGTATCTCCGTTGTTAATAGGTAGATATTTTTCTAAAAAAGTAAAGGGTTCGCTATTTGCCCCTTCTTTTGCCATTATTGCCGAAACTGCAATTTTATTATCCTTACTAGCATGTACTAAATGCATCTCCAAGGGATATCGAATCCCATTTATTGTATGTTCTGACGGTTCATGAAAGTGAATTTGTTTTAATTCGTATTTATCATAATTCAGGATAATAAAATCACCCTTTTCAAAATCATACTGAATTGAGTGTCCATTATTGGTTATTTCATGAATTTTAACATTGGCTGAATAATGAATATCTATTGGTATTAACGAATCATCATCCATCACATTTACATCGATAATGTTGATAGGCGATTGTCGTTTACCGTCACAGTCAGATTGTTTTTCAATTTCGACCCAATGCTCTGGTCCTGTCTCGCCTTGATAGGTCCAATGCGCATTCTCTTTTTGATGGATTATTTCATGGTTCTCTTCAATTACAGTAGAATCAATGGCCTTGTTTTCTTGTTTGTTATTGCAAGAAAATACAGCAAGAGTACTTAAAATTAAAAAGGGTAATTTATTTTTCATTTTATTATTGATTAAGTTTTTCATAAATGGATGGCAAGATGTTATACAAATGTTAAAAGTAACAAAATATCGATGTTATCTGTGGGATAAACGCATTTTTTCTTGGTCATTTTTAAACAGGAATTGTATGATTACGTGCATCAAAAATTATATTGCACTTAGGTTTTTTTAAGATGAAAAGGGAGTAATCTTATTGACAGCAGAGCAGGATAGACTATGATGAGGGTTAAACACCTTAAATGGAAGCTTAAATTAAATTGGTATTCAATACAACCGTGTTTTAATTATAGATGTGATTATGCGCTGCTGGCATAACGTTTACCCCATATTCAAATTTTGAACAAATCAGAATTAGGTTCTCCATTATATTAAATCATAAGTAACTCAAAATTTACCAATCATCATCAGCAAAGTTGAATATGTTAGAGGAACAACAGCGGAACAAAACCAATCAGGGTAAGAAATAAATTCAAAGGATTCTTCAAAAGTATATATTGAAAAGGCATCTGGGGCAATAAGGTTCATTGATCGTGAGGAAGCTAAAAAATTACTTAATGATATTGAGAAGGCTAATATTACCAAAATCCACATAGCAAGTCTGGACCGAATTTAGTGGCGGGAACTGCGGAACCCACGGGGGTTTGAAACAAATTGAAACCCTATTTGCTGAAACCTCAACCCTGAAAAAGG
The DNA here is from genome assembly GCA_041752645.1 of Gillisia sp. Taxonomy (GTDB): domain Bacteria; phylum Bacteroidota; class Bacteroidia; order Flavobacteriales; family Flavobacteriaceae; genus Gillisia. The sequence goes on from JBGSWA010000157.1 coordinate 9,204, forward strand.
GAGCTTGTAAGAATTTATTTACAGCTGTTATTCTTATTTTTTCTGTACTTTAGAGAGACAGCAATTTAAAATGAATGTTATGAATAAGATCAAGGCCTACGCGGCACACCAGGTAGCGGCTCCTTTAAAACCTTTTGAGCTTGAGCGCAGGGAAGTTATGGAGAATGATGTGTATATAGATATTGAGTACTGTGGGGTGTGCCATTCCGATCTGCATTTCGTAAAAAATGACTGGGGCATGAGCCAGTATCCGCTTGTCCCTGGTCATGAGATCATTGGCCGCGTCCTTAGGGTGGGGAAGAATGTCACCACTTTTAAGGAGGGAGATCTTGTGGGGGTGGGCTGTATGGTAGATTCCTGCCACCTATGCAATGCCTGTAAAGAAGGCCTGGAACAATACTGCGAAACAGGATCAACCTATACCTATAATGGACCTGATAAATTTTTGGGCGGGATGACCTTTGGAGGCTATTCCCAGCAGATCGTGGTGGACAAGGATTTTGTGCTGCTGATTCCCGAAAATCTGGAGGCCAAAGCTGCCGCCCCGCTACTCTGTGCGGGGATCACCATGTATTCCCCGCTCAAGCACTGGAATGTAAAGAAAGGGGATAAGGTAGGCGTTATAGGTTTGGGAGGTCTGGGTCATATGGGCGTAAAATTTGCCCATGCCATGGGCGCAGAGGTGGTAGTGATCACGTCCTCTCCTTCAAAAAGTGAAGATGCCCGGGAACTCGGTGCACACGATGTCCTGATCTCGAACCACGAGGAGCAAATGGGAAGGCATGCCAATTCCTTTGATCTTCTGCTGGACACCATCCCGGTAGGACATGATCTCAATCCATATTTGGGTTTGCTCAAACGCGATGCCACCTTGGTAATCCTGGGGGCGGTAGAACCCTTAGAACCCGTGCACGGAGGACAGCTGATCTTTCTGAGAAAAAGGGTAGCGGGCTCGTTGATTGGAGGAATTAAAGAAACCCAGGAGATGCTCGATTTCTGTGGGGAGCATAACATTGTCTGTGAGGTTGAGATGATCGATATGCAGGATATCAATACCGCTTATGAGCGGATGCTTAGAAACGATGTCAAATACAGGTTTGTGATTGATATGAAGTCTTTGGAGTAGGAATAACAGTTTTTTAATTTGGTAATAGAATCAAAGGGAAATTGAATCGGCTGATCCAACACCTTATGGCCTGGGTCCCAATACAAAGCTCCAGATACCTACGCAGGAAAAGAAGATCGTGATCTGCAGGATTTTGCGGGAATTGTTCATTCATATAGATGCGCAACAATAAGGTTTATTAAGGCATATATTTTAATCTGCATGGCTTTATTTTCTGTCTTATTCCAGTTGTTTTCCTCTGCCCCTTTTATTATTAACATGTAAAATCCCGGGTACTAAAAATAACCCGATTTTTATGAGGGAAAATCGGAAACTTAGGGTAATTAAAATTATCCATACAATTAAATGGCTGTTTTTTAATGTGGTTATATTTTATTTATTATACGCTGTGATCGTAAATAAAATCGATAAATGGGTTTGGATTTGCATTGGGTTCCTGGTTTTGGAAGGGATTCTCCTGCTGGTTTTTCGAACAATGTGCCCAATTACATTGGTTGCGCGGAGGTATTCTACTTCGAAAAAAGAAAATTTTGACATTTATTTGCCCAACTGGCTGGCGAAATACAATAAAATTATTTATACCAGCATCGTTCTTATTGCACTGCTGATTTTGAGCTATCGGTTATATTTTGCCAATTGACCAACCCCTGTAGTAAACCTTCACAAAGCCCGGAAAAACCTTTAGTGCATTGCTTGAATAAGCCCAATGGCAGGTAAAGGGATGCTTTGGATAAAGATTCCCTGAAAACCAAAATTTGTACCAAGGCCTTTTAGCTTTGAAGATCTTACAAACCAAAACACAAACTAAACACCCTTGCTTGTCTTTCTCAGGATGTTTTTTAAATGCCTGAGGGGTTTGTATAAAAGTTCCTGCTTCATTCTATGTTTTTTCTAAAACAGGTAAGTCCCGGGCTCTAAAGCGGATTTTACTATTCCCTGAACCGGATTTAAAAATTATAATTTCCCGGGATTTAAACGAATTTCCTTTTTTTTAAATTTTGGTATAATTCCTCAAGGTCTGAGAGGAGGCTTTGATGAGTTAAACATGAACCAAAAACCAATTTACATGTATTGTCAAACAAAATTTTTTAGAAAAGACCGTTCCAAAAAACAGGCGGGTATTTTATGAAAGAGATAAATTTAAGGGCTGGAAACCCCACTTGATGCTATTGATTCATAAACAATTTAGACAAAGACTTAATTAGGTTTGCAAATTATTTTAAAAAAGTTATTAACAACTCAAGTTTCGCATCTAATACTAAGCAGCTAATTTAGTTAGATTTATAGGATTTTCCTTGTTGTTCAAAAATGATAGAGAATCGCTGTAAAGTATTAGTTTTCCGATTGTTTCTTCGAAATCAATAGTGCCAATAATTAATTCCAAAACGCTTAATATTTCGATGATTGCTAACAATATCCTCTCATTCAGAGTATGTTCAATATAATCTTGTTTGATATTCTTAAACATACCCCCAATGGTTTCATAGGCTTCCATTCTATATTTCAGACTTACCAGGAGGTATTGAATCATGGCGACTGTTGTTTGAGCCACTTGCACATCAAAATTTGTTGACTGGCTTTTCCCTAAACCTAGCAATTGTTTTGCTTCCTTAAAAAATACCTCGATAGTCCATCGGATATTATAAATCTCTATGGTTTTAACAAAAGACAAATTTGTATTAGTGGATACTATGGTATGCCAAGCCCCATTGGTTCCTCGTTTGGTAATAAATACACTTACCTTAACTCCATCGATTTCAGCTATATATTGATGGTAATAAAGTTTCATTGATCTTGATCTTTTCGCTTTGGTTCCTTGTTTTCTTAATTGTTTTATGGTTACTTCTTTTCCTTCAACCACAAGTTTGCTGTTGTATTTGTACATTCCGATAATATGGACACTATTGTTGACCAATAAAAGTTTCTTTATCAAACTCATAGAGGTAAACCAACTATCAAACAAAATATAGAGATATTGGTTCCCAAAGTATATTTATGTTAATGATGAAAGTTAAATTTGCTGAGGATAATGGAGAACTGCAATATCTCTCAAATACAGACCCAAGAGCTACTTCATCTTCTCAATTAATCCCTATTAATCAATAATCATTATGTTAAAAAATACAATAAAATATTTTTTCCTTGTCCTTTTTGTTTCTTATACAGGACCCTTCAAGAAAGTTGGAGAGTTGAGGATTTTTCCAAATCTTACACTTTTACTATTGAAGTTCCAGAATCAAAAAAAGTAGTAATGTTAACGTTTATCTTAAAGGCGACTTTACTGGTACTATTTATTTAAGTACAGTTGAAGGAGATTCTACCCTGCTATACAATTCTGAAACTTTACCTAAAGATAGAATATTTATGAATTTTATGGGGGGAATATAATTTATACCTTGCCCCTTCGGATGCGATTGGCGAACTAATAGTGACTGTAAAAATACCATATGGCCCTTGAGAAATTAAACTTGCTAAATTTGACGTATTTTTCGTTTTCTACTATATAATCTTCATAGTGCATATTTAATGTTTTTGTACAAAGACCTATTTTGAAAATACAACATGGGAATTGAGATATTTAAATAATCTGGAGTTCAATGGCATATTCTGGAAAGCGACAAATTCCTCTCAACTAACCCCTACAAATCAATAAAAACCTTGGATCAATTATGTTACGAGAAATCATCAGAATGAAAAACAATGGATTTTATAATGTTGTGAAATTCCCTGGGGTGAACCATTTATAGAAAATTTGATAAATGATTATCCGGGTTTATATGATTACTAATTGAGATATTATTATGACATGCACAATGGAATACCTTTAGGAGATCCCCCATAAGGAATTAATGACACAACATTATAAAAATATAATGTTCAATTAAAAAAACGGGGGATGGCTAAGTAATAATAGGCCTCACAGATTTCAAAAAAACCTGTGCGCTCTTCTGGTCCCAAGAAAGGTTAAATATTGGCAACACCATAATTAATTTCCAAAACAATGAAACGAACATGAGTAATTAAAGTATTGCTACTTGGTCTCAAAAATTTTTATCTGTCACCAATCACAGCACAAGAAATCCCAAGCCAGAAGATTTATTTATTGTTCCAGCAAAATGATGGCACTTATTCTAAGGCTTTGGGGAAAAATTTTATTGATGGCGATGGATTAAATTTTAATCTAGATAGATTTTATATTACTCACAAAAAGACCCATACAAGAGATACTTTATCTATTTGTGGCCTTAAAAAATTATCCCTTAACCAAGGAGAGTGAGTTAAAAGGAAAAGAAAAAGAATGGAGGAAGAAGAATCAGTATTTTCTTGAAAAATATTTTGGTGGTGTTTGGGTAATTGACTGGAATGGAGTATTTAATCCTTACATTATAGAAATGAAGTAGCTATGCCATGATTTTCATAATTCCTTTCTGGAGTATATCAAACCTAATAGTTTTAAAAATTTCTATGTAGTTAGACCTAACAGTTGCTCTCCTGCAGAGCTCAATTACTCTTCAGATTTACAATGGTAAAGTTAAAAATAATTATAAAAAAAGTGTCCTGAACTTGGATTACAACATAGAATGTTTCAGAAACCTGTTAGATCTCACCTAATTTCTATTTGAAATAGTTTCCTCTAATGAGCTTCCAGCCAGTTTTCTCCCACGCCTATTTCCACATCCAGGGGAACTTCCAGTTTAAAGGCATTCTCCATTTCAAATTTGATCATCTTCTTAACTTCTACCATCTCAGTTTTAAAAGCATCAAAAACAAGTTCATCATGCACCTGCAACAACATTTTAGTTTTGAAGTGGCCTACTTTTAGTTTTTTATGGATATTGATCATTGCGAGCTTTATGATATCTGCTGCGCTGCCCTGAATAGGTGCATTTACGGCATTTCGTTCTGCCCCACCACGTACCATTACATTTACTGAATTTATATCCTTTAAATACCGACGCCTACCCAAAACAGTTTGAACATATCCGTTTTCTTTCGCAAAATTGACCAATCCCTGCATATAATCCTTTAATTTGGGATAAGCTGTGTAATAGGTGTCTATCAATTCTTTTGATTCTGTGCGCGATAATCCGGTTTGATTGCTCAACCCGAAAGCTGATACCCCGTAAACGATTCCGAAATTTACCGTTTTTGCATTGCTTCTCTGTGCCCTTGTTACTTCCCCCAGTGGCACATTAAAAACTTTTGAGGCAGTAGATGCGTGGATATCTTCTCCATTTTTAAAGGCCTGGATCATATTTTCCTCCTTGCTTAAGGCGGCGATTATACGCAATTCAATTTGCGAATAATCGGCTGCGAGGATAAGATAATTTTCATCCCGCGGAATAAACGCCTTTCTTATTTCCCGTCCCCTCTCTGTTTTTATCGGGATATTTTGAAGGTTGGGATTATTGGAACTCAGTCTTCCCGTTGAGGCAACGGTTTGCATATAATCTGTATGGACCCGCCCGGTGGTTTTTTCAACCTGATTCGGCAAAGCCTCAACATAGGTATTCTTTAATTTGACCAGGCCGCGATAATCCAAAACATGTTGAACAATTTCATTCTCCAGGGCAAGGTAGGAAAGTACTTCTTCCCCGGTAGAATACTGGCCCGTCTTTGTTTTCTTTGGCTTTTTAGCCAGTGCAAGTTTTTCAAACAGAATGATCCCCAACTGTTTTGGAGATCCTATATTGAATACTTCTCCCGCTTGCTCATAAATTTTACCTTCCAGCCCTTTAATATCACGGTCCAGATCTGCCGAGAGGGATTTCAGGAAGTCTTCATCCAGATTTATTCCCTCCAATTCCATGTCTGCCAATACCTGAACTAGTGGAATTTCAATTTCCTTGAACAATTTTTCTGTGCTGGCTTGCTTTAATTCAGGTTCAAAATGTTGTTTTAACTGTAGGGTAATATCGGCATCTTCTACCGCGTATTCCTTGAGCATCTCAAAAGGAACATCCCGCATTGAACCTTGATTTTTGCCTTTTTTTCCAATTAATTCGGTGATGGATTGCGGGCTGTAATTTAAATAGGTTTCTGCCAAAACATCCAAATTATGCCGCATATCGGGATTGATCAAATAATGGGCGATCATGGTGTCGAACATCGGGCCAATAAGGTTGATCTTGTATTTTGCCAGGACTTTTATATCGTATTTTAAATTCTGACCTATTTTTTCAATTTCTTCAGCCTCAAAAAACGGACGCAAAAGTTCTATTATTTCCTGGGCCTTATCATCTTCTTCGGGAAAAGGAATATAAAAACCTTTCCCGCTTTCCCAGGAAAAAGCGATCCCTATCAGCTTTGCTTCCAGCGGATTTAAACTTGTAGTTTCGGTATCAAAGCAAACGCTTTTTTGTTTGATCAGATTTTTAAGAAATAAGTCCATTGCCATACCCGGGGAAACACTCTGATAAACGTGGGAATAACTTGCCAGATTGTTTCTGCCCGAAGAGACCTCAATTATATTTGATTCGGTTGCAAACAATGAAAACTGACCTGCTCCTGCAGTTGTAACACGTAATTTTTCTGTTATGGGATTGGCAACCCGGTTTTGCACGGGATTATTTTCCCCGGAAAACAATTTCAGAAATTGATCTTTTAAACGCCTGAACTCAAGAATCTCAAATAACTCCTGAACTTTTTCGCCATCGGGTTGTGAGAGTTCATAATCTGCAGCATCAAAAAGAACTTTGCAATCGGTTTGAATGGTAGCCAGTTTTTTTGAAAGTCGACCTAAATCGGCATTTTCTTCAATTTTTTCGCGCATCTTTCCTTTGAGCAAATGAGTATTGGCCAAAAGTTCTTCCATGCTTCCAAATTGTTTCAGAAATTTTTTTGCTGTTTTTTCGCCAACACCCGGAAGACCAGGGATATTATCTGAGGCGTCCCCCATCATCCCCAAAAAGTCGATCACCTGTTCCGGACGCTCTACTTCAAATTTAGCCATCACCTCGGGTACTCCCAATATCTCAATACCATTTCCCATTCGGGCAGGCTTATACATAAAAATATTTTCAGAAACCAACTGGGCAAAATCCTTGTCGGGCGTTACCATAAACACTTTAAAGCCCTCTTTCTCGGCTTGTTTTGCAAGAGTTCCTATCACATCATCGGCTTCGCAACCCGGTAAAACTACCACGGGAATATGCATTGCTTTTAAAATATCCTGAATATATGGAATGGCCTCTTTAATAGGTTCCGGGGTGGCAAGACGGTTTGATTTGTATTCACTGTACATCTCAGTGCGGTCAAAACTGCCGTCTTTGTCAAAACATACTGCCAGGTGATCGGGTTTTTCCCGGCGGATAACATCAAAAAGGGAGTTTGTAAATGCCATTATTGCTGAGGTATCCATGCCTTTTGAATTGACAATAGGATTCTTGATAAAGGCGTAATAGCCCCTAAAAATTAAAGCATATGCATCGAGAAGGAATAAACGTTTTTGTTCGGACATAAGAAAGAATTAATAAAACATCAAAATTACAAAGTTAATATGGAAAAAGGGTAAAGCCTTTTGAAAACTGCAAATTTAATTGAATTGTAAATTCCAATAAAAATTAAAGGCGCTTTCTGCGTTTAGGCATTTTGACGGGTTAAATGAAAGATCCCTTATTGGGCAGGAAAAGAAATCCTCTTTTCTCGTTTCAAAAAGCTATCAACTATTTAAGAATGAGGTTGGCATAATTCCTGAAGGTTTAAAAATTTAATTTTATTCGAATTTAATTGCATCAACAGTCGTTAAATTAAGTTTAAAAGTAAAATGTGGGCTTGTGAATAAAGTATATTCGCAAAAAAACCAGGAATAATAATGCGCTGGACACTGTTTATTGTTTTTTACATACTTATTGATATTTATGCCTTTCAGGCTATAAAAACACTTTCCAATAATACCTGGACCTATATTGGCTACCTAATTTTGTCGTTGCTGGTCCTGGGGAATTTTATATTTCAATGGTCACAACCCAGTCCGGAAGGTCAATTCGCCGGGGAAAGAGGATATTCCATGGGTTTAGTGCTCGCTTTTTTAATAGCCAAACTTATTCTGACCTTATTTATGTTTGGAGAGGATATCTCCCGTTTTCTAATTGCGGGTTATCAAAGCCTGGTTCCATCTTCAAGATCTCCGTTCAGCCTTTCTTCAAGAAGATTGTTTTTGAGCCAGATAGCTCTTGGAATTGCGGCAATCCCTTTTGCTTCTTTGCTTTACGGGATGTATCAGGGAAAATACAATTATAAGGTCTTAAAATACAGCCTTTATTTTGAGGATTTGCCGGAGGCTTTTGATGGGTATAGGATTACCCATATAAGTGATATTCACAGCGGAAGTTTTGACAACAAGGAGAAAATTGAATATGCTGTAGGCCTTATCAATGAACAGGAAGGTGATACCTTATTGTTTACCGGGGATTTGGTCAATAACCTTGCGGTAGAAATGGATCCCTGGATTTCTGTATTTTCTAAGATTGAGGCTAAAGACGGGGTTTTTTCAATTTTGGGAAATCACGATTATGGCGATTATGTCACTTGGGAAAGTGATACAGCCAGAATGGACAATGTTCAGGCGGTGAAAAATGTGCATGCAAAAATGGGCTGGGATCTGTTGTTGAATGAACATCGGTTTATTCAAAAAAACGGAGAGCGAATTGCGCTCGTGGGAGTCGAGAATTGGGGTTCCGGCGGTTTTAAGAAATCAGGGGATCTGGACCTCGCCGGGAAAGGCCTGTCCCCTGAAGAATTTAAAATATTATTGAGCCATGATCCTTCTTACTGGCAGGAAAAAATAAAGGCCGATCCAAATAATTATCAGCTCACCTTAAGTGGCCATACCCACGGCATGCAGTTTGGAATCGAGATCCCAGGCTGGTTCAAGTGGAGTCCGGTGCAGTACCGTTATGAGAATTGGGCGGGAATTTACGAGGAATTTGGAAGATATATCAATGTGAACCGCGGATTTGGGTATCTGGCTTATCCGGGGCGTGTAGGGATTTGGCCGGAAATAAGTGTGATTGAATTGAGAAAAGGCACAAAACCTGCTTAATTCAAAGAAATTACTATATTTGATATTATTTAGTAATATTGAAATCTAATTAAAATTAGCTTTTAGCTTATGTCAAAATTTGGGGAATTAATAGATTTAAACATTCCGGTCTTATTGGATTTTTATACTGAGTGGAATGAGACTTCAACTCTAATGCATCCTGTTCTTCGGGATGTTGCCGTTGCCCTTGGCGATAAGGCAAGAATAATTAAAATTGATGTTGATAAAAACACCCAATTGGCCGAAGCCCTTAGGGTAAAAGGCTTGCCTACGCTGATGATCTATAAAGAAGGCGAGATGAAATGGAGGCAAAGTGGGAAACAGGATGCCAATACCCTTATCGGGCTACTCAAGGAATACCTTTAAATCGCTTTAAACTCAAATCCCTTTTGATAATAATATTCCATGACCTTTGGCAAAACCTCCTTAAGTTTTTCTGAAGCTTTTAAACTGTCGTGAAATACCACAATGCTTCCCTTTTTTGAATACCTAAGCACGTTGTTTAAGCAATCCTCAGAAGAAAGGATCCCGTCAAAATCCCCGCTGATTACCTCCCACATAACAATCTTAAATCCTTGGCATTGCAGGGCCTTAATTTGTTTAGGGGTGATCTTTCCGTAGGGAGGCCTGAAAAGTTTGATGCTTTTATCTCGATTCTTTTCTCCTAATCCTATTTCACCATCTCTATTGTCTATATTCGCAATTCTAAAGTCTTGAGTCTTGAATCGCTTCTCTTGCTTCTCACAAATGATGTCTTCTGCTTTTACCACATTTTCAATATAAGTGGAAATTGGGGTTTTCCATCCGTTTAAATGATTGAAACTATGGTTGCCAATGCTGTGACCATCGTCCAGAATTTGATCTAAAATTTCTGGATTTTTTACAAGGTTTTCCCCAATTAAAAAGAAGGTTGCTTTGGCGTGATATTCCTTCAAAAGTGCTAATACCCACGAGGTAACCTCCGGAATAGGGCCATCATCAAAAGTTAGATAGAGTGTGTTTCCGGTTTTGGGGAAATTCCACAAGAGGGAAGGGTAAAGAAATTTCCCAAGAGTTGAAATCTTTTTAAAATACGCCATTTCTCTTAAAAAAGCTTAATAGACTTCGATACTGTCAATTGAATCTAACTGTTGTGTGCCCTTAAATTCATTTCCTAGACCTGAATCAGAAGGTACTAAAGGTTGTTGCTCAACATCCTCCTCCTCATCGTAAAACCCGGGGAAAAGTTTTAAATAGGTATTGAATTCTTCTGCCTTTTCCCTTGCAAATTCCTGTTCCCTCTGGACAAACAATAGATCTACCAAAGATCTATACCGCTCCATATCGGTTATTATTTCATCGGCGTATTTAAATTGCCTGTCTATATCCCAACCGCTATAATATTTGAGATTTTCCTGGTATTTAGTAGCGACATCCACCCATAATTGTTTAGCTTTCTCGGGTGCTCCAACTTCGAAATAACCGCTGATATAAGGTTCTAAAAGGGAGTAATATCCGTAAAAATCAACCGGCATATTTTCCATAGCCATATCGAGGATATCTTTTGCCTGTTCAGTCTTGCCCTCCTTTAAAAGGTTTTCAACCAGACGTGCCAGATTACTTCTGTAGGTAATGGAGTTTTTTCGGGTTTCGGGATCGTGGTATATATTTGGACTTCCCATATTTCCCCAGTACCATTTTTTTACGATGTCATACATCTTCTCGGTATCTATCCGTCCCATATCATAAGGAATTCTTGGGTTTATTGGAGTTTGGATGGGAACCAGTTTATATGCTACCCCATCTAACTGCAAGTGATCCTTCATCCATAAATAATCATCGTTCCCAAAACTACCTCCGGTGAAGTAAATTGGGCGTTTCCAATTGTTATTTGCAATAATGTCAAGCATCAAAAGCCTGTTCTTATAAATTACATTTCCTTCCAGTTTAATAAAGATATTATCCACGATCAGATCGGCATCTTCAGGCTTCACAATTCCGTATTTCAGAACATTTTCCTTATCCACCGGGATACGGATGGATTTAGTGGGGAAGGTGCTCACGGTTTGCCCACTTTGCAGCTGCCCTTTGGTGCGGGGATTGTCACTTGCAATCCAGTTCATCCAATTTTTAAGGGACATGGTATCTGGCGTAACTTCCTGATGCATCACAAAGTCGTTGGTGCCAGGACGGTATTGATCGTGTTTCAATTGTGACGGGATGGGGTCGCTTTCCCAGGCTTTTCGCTTCATTTGGTCAATGTACCAATCGGTAGCGAAAAGGCTGGTGTTCACGATGCGCACATCGGTCCTGTAACGTTCAATTTGTTGGGCATACCAAAGCGCGAAGGTATCGTTATCCCCAATGGTAAATAAAATGGCATTTTCATCTACAGAATCCAAGTACATTTTTGCCATGGCAAGGGCAGTATATTTATCAGATCTATCATGGTCATCCCAATTTTGGGAGGCCAATACTGTGGGAACTGTCAGAAGGGAAATGGCAATTGCAATAGGAGCTGCAAATTTTGGATTTAAATAATCTTTTATAAGGTCAAATAAAGCGTAAACTCCAAAGCCGATCCAGATTGCGAACACATAAAAGGACCCTACCAATGCATAGTCACGTTCCCTTGGTTCAAATGGCCTTTCATTGAGGTAAATCTTTAAGGCTATACCCATGAAAAGGAAAAACACCATTAAAACCCAAAAGGCCTTCTTGTCCCGTTTATAGTGAAAAACAAGCCCTAGCAACCCTAAAATCAGGGGAAGAAAATAGTAGGTGTTTCGCGCCTTATTGTTTTTTACATCTGAGGGTAGATTCTCCTGGGACCCAAGTCGGAATTCATCAATTAATTTGATTCCGCTCAACCAATTTCCATTGAGGTCAGTATATTGACCTTGTACGTCATTTTGCCTTCCCACGAAATTCCACATAAAATAACGCCAATACATATAACCCATTTGATACTCAAACAGGTATCCTATATTGGAACTGAATGAGGGTTTTTCAACATCGAGATATTGGCCAAACTGGATGAGAAAACTGTGATAATCCTCGAAATCCGATCTGCCCAGAGCATAGTTTTTTCTAAACTCGGCTATGGCAGCAAGTAACGCTTCCTGATCCTGGTATTCGGGCTTCACCTTAAAGTCAAGTGGTCCGGTAAATTCCATATAATTTGCCGCATGCTGAGTGCTCCACATTCTTGGCAGAATAGCTTTGTGGGTATCGTCCAGATTTTGTCTTGCGTTCTTGAAATGGTTTACAATGACATATTCTCCCAAGGTTTCGTCCCTTTCATAGATAGGTTGATCGTCCAGGTAAGGATTATCTGGATCCAGGCCGCTATACATTTCTGTAAATTGAGGTCCATAGAATAAATGTGTTTCACCATATTGTTCACGATTGTAGTAGGCCAATAAGGCCCGGGAATTGTCCGGATTGTTCTCGTTAATTACCGTGTTGGCATTGGCGCGAATAGGCAGCATGGTCCAACTGGAAAAACCTATCAGGATAAAGAGTACACATAAAAATAAGGTGTTAAGCTGGTAAAAATGTTTCCTCTTGGCGTATTGTATTCCGAAGTAGAATGCGGCGATGATTATCAAAAAGGCAATCGCAGTTCCCCAGTTAAAAGGCAATCCAATTGTGTTTGTAAAAAATAATTCTGAAGTAGAAAAGAAGGTAAGTGTATATGGGAGAAGAAATTTGAAGATAAACATCAAGACCGCTACGACCGCTATATTGGCGATAATAAAATTTTTGACAGTGACCTTGGAGTAATTTTTAAAAAAATATAAGAATCCAATGGCTGGAATTGTCAAAAGACCCATAAAATGGACGCCGAATGATAATCCAACCACGAACGAAATAAGGATTACCCAGCGGTTTCCGCGAGGTTTAAACATATCACGCTCCCATAAAAGTCCTAAATAGAATAGAACTGCCATAAAAAGAGTCGCCATTGCGTAAACTTCGGCTTCTACTGCATTAAACCAAAAACTATCTGTAAAACTAAATGCGAGGGAACCTACCAAGGCACTACCCAAAACCGCAATCTTATTGCTTTTGGCGAGGGTTTTTCGAGGACCTGCTATTTTCAGAATTAAAAGTACACTGGACCAAAACATCAACATAATGGTAAAAGCACTGGCGAAAACAGACATGAGGTTTACCATAAGTGCAACCTGATTGGTGTCAGAGGCGAAAGCAGCAAAAAATGCGCCCATCATCTGGTAAAGTGGTGCTCCGGGAGGATGACCTACTTCCAGATTGGCTGAGGTTGCTATATACTCCCCAGCATCCCAGAAACTTGCCGTAGGCTCTACCGTCAACCAGTAGGTAGTAAGTGATATTAAAAACACCAGCCAGCCCAATATCTTATTTGTCCGGCTAAAGTTAAAATCTGTCATATTTTTATACTGATTGAGTCTAAGGGGCGAATTTAAGAATATTTATAGGAATGGTTTTATAACTGCCTTTAAAACGACAACTTTTTTATGAAAATAAGACGCATTTTTAATGCATGAAAAATTAAGTAATAAAAAAAGCCTGAAAATATTTGCGTAAAATAAAGTTTGTTCTAAATTTGCATCAGAATTGAAATACTGGCCTATGGTGTAACTGGCAACACGTCTGTTTTTGGTACAGAAGAGTCTAGGTTCGAGCCCTAGTAGGCCAACTTCAATTAAAAACCCGAACCATAAAGTTCGGGTTTTTTTATATTTCCAATTTTAAGGGAAGGATCTCAATCCTATTGTTAGTCTTAAATCACCTCAGGATAAGGAACTTATCAGTTTCGAAAAGATGATCCTATCGAAAGCCCCTCAGTTTTATATTCCTATTCAGAAAGATTCAATCATCTAAAAGGACAAGGGATAAGTTCAGTTCTAATTATTATTTAAATTCGGGTTAAGTCCGGGAAGGGATTCACGCAGTTAATTTTCTTTTCGTGTTATTTTTTGTTATGGTAATGCAATTATACGGCATCCGGTTAATAAATAATTTGATTATTTTTCGGGAGAATAAATATAATAGAATGATTTTTGAGGTAGGATTTAATCGTTAATTCACAAAAAAACCCCGTACTTTTGTAAATTAGTGCAGTTAGGGATCATTTAAAAATTTTTTAAAGCGTGTTGCCAAACCTATTATTTCAAAATAAAAATGAGTTTAATATACTTTTTGAAGCCGCTTCAGAAGGAATAATAGTTGTTGATGCTTCCCAAACTATTGTCGCTGCCAATACCTCTGTCGAAAAAATGTTCGGTTATAATGAGGGGGAGATGATAAGCCAACCTCTTACTATTCTAATTCCTTCAACCTACCACCCAGATCATGGGGCCCATTTTAAATCTTTTTTGGCGCATAGTGAAAAACGTCAAATGGGGCATGGACGTGATTTATTCGGGGTTAGGAAAGATGGTACGCAATTCCCTGTAGAAGCAGGATTAAATCCTTTTGTAATTGATGGGGAGCAATATGTGATGTCATTGATCATTGATATAACCGTAAGGAAGGAAACTGAACGCGAGATAGTAGAACTAAACACACATCTGGAAGATAAGATAAAGATTCGCACCAAGGAATTACAGGAAAGTATCCGGGAGCTACAAAGCCTCAACCTAAATTTGGAAGAAGAAATAAAAAAACGGAAACTGGCCGAAAAGAAAATTAAGGTTGCCTTGCAAAAGGAAAAAGAACTAAATGAGCTTAAAACTAAATTTCTTTCACTGGTATCCCATGAATTTAAAACCCCACTGAGCGGGATCTTAACATCTGCCACCCTGGCTGAAAAGTACATCCAGGAAAACCAGCAGGATAAAAGGGAAAAACATCTTGGGACTATACGCAACAAGGTGCATTATCTCAATAATATTTTAAATGATTTCTTGTCTATTGAACGTTTAGATGCTGGTAGCGGCCAGTATAAATACAATTCTTTCAGCCTTAAAAGGCTTATCAATGAAGTGGTTTACAACGCTAACGTCACTTTAAAAAGCGGGCAAGAATTGATCTATCCCCAGGAGATGGAAGATATGATGCTTTATCAGGATGAGAAAATATTAGAGTTGATCTTATCCAATTTAATTGGGAATTCTATCAAATATTCTCCGGAAGACACCCTTATTAAATTTGAGGTATCACCGATTGAAAATGCCATCATTTTTGTGGTGGAGGATCATGGAATCGGGATTCCACAAAAAGACCAGAAACATATTTTTGAACGATATTTCAGGGCTGAAAATGCTGTTTTAAATCAGGGGACAGGTATAGGGCTGAACATTGCCAGGACACATTTGGAAAATCTGGGAGGAAGTATAGAATTCACCAGTATCGAGAATGAAGGCACTAAATTTATAGTAATAATACCAATTTTAACACCATGAAAAAAATACTGTTAATAGAGGATGACGTAACAGTTCGCGAAAACACGGGTGAACTATTGGAGCTTTCAAATTATGAGGTCTTGACCGCATCTAATGGTAGATTAGGGGTGGAAAAGGCCAGGACTTATTCTCCGGATATTATAATTTGCGACATTATGATGCCTGAATTGGATGGTTATGGGGTTTTGCAAGAATTATCCAATAATCCTGAAACTGCGAATATTCCCTTTATCTTTCTTTCTGCAAAAACAGAACAAAAGGATATACGTAGAGGCATGAATCTGGGAGCCGATGATTATCTTACCAAACCTTTTGAAGAAGGGGATCTTTTAAGCGCAATTGAAAGCAGGCTGGCCAAAGTTGCTATTTTAAGTTCCCAGAATGTATTTGATGAATTTAAAACCACCAATTCTTCCCTTGGAAACCTGGATGACCTGCGGGCGCTGATCAGTAATCATGAATTGCTGAGTTTTAAAGCAGGTGATTTGATTTACGAAGCAGGAAGGCAATCAAACTCCTTCTTTTTAATAAAAAGAGGTGTTGTAAAATCGCATCGGGTAGACAGTCAGGGAAAGGAATTGATAACCGAATTATACAGGGAAGATGATTTTTTTGGGAATACTTCCTTTAAAGCTATTTCGGCATATCAGGAATTCGCTACTGCCATAGAGGACACGCAAATTTATGTGGTCTCCAAAGAAGAGCTACACAAGATTTTAGCAAATAATGGGCGTGTTACCCTTGAATTGGTAGAAATATTGAGTCACAGTTTGTCTGGGATAAAGGAACAACTAATGGATATGGCTTATGGATCTGTCCGTAAGAAAACAGCCAATACTATTCTGCTCTTTGCCGAAAAGATCAGAAAATTTCCTTTAAAAAGTATTAGAATCTCCCGTGCCGATCTGGCTGGTGTTGCTGGAATGGCGCCCGAGAGTTTAATAAGAACCCTGTCCGATTTCAAAAAGGAAGGTTTAATAGAAATTGAAGGCAGAAATATTAAATTATTGAATGCGGAGGCCCTTAAAAATATTTCCTGATCTTTTTTAAAGTATAATTACCTCATAACTGATTTTGATCATTTTTAGTAAAGCACAAACCAATTAATTTCGCGGAAAATAATTGATTTTTTGCTGATGAATGTATTGATACTTACCGATTTTTCGAAGGTTGCCGAGAATGCGGGTAAATACGCGATACGTTTTTTAGAAAATGTACCTGTAAATTTTTATTTGCTCAATATACAAACAAATAATTTCCGTGGATGTACAGATAAGTGTATTGCAGAGAAGAGGAATACTGCTTTTGAGAAACTTAATAATTGCATAACTAAACTTAAAGAATCTTCCTTAAATTCACCTCATAGCTTTACCCCACTTTTTTCAGAGGATAATATGGTGATAACTACCAGAAAATATGTAGCTGAAAAAAAGATCAGTTTTATTGTTATGGGAGCTGCTGGTAGAGATATACAGTACAATGCGTTGTTGGGTAACCATACCTACGATATTATCAGGAAAATAAGGTGCACTGTACTTGCGATACCTGAAGGAAGTGTATACCGGGAAATCGAAAAAATAATACTTCCCATAGATTTTTCAGCGGCCCTGGACGACAAGATATTTCGTTTTTTTGAAACACCCGGTATCTGCCTGAGAAGGAATGTTACTGTGATGGAAATAATAAATAGTGGGCACCTAATAGCCAATTTTGAAATTCCGAAACAGTTGTTGTCCTGGCAATTGCATAAGAATAATGTGAAGTTTATTGAAATAAATGAAACTGCTGTCTATAATGAAATTCTACTGACAAAAATTCAAAAAAATTATGATATGATCGTAATTCTTGGAAAGAACCTCAGTGTTTGTGAGCGTTTACTGCACACAAAATACGGGATTTGTACCGCAATAAACAATGAATTACCGGTTTTGGTCTTGCACGGATAGGTTTAGATTATTCCCTGTTCTAAAAAATCTTTAAATACAAATGCGAGGACATCTTACGCGCATTATTTTTTGCTCTTTGCGCAAGTTCTCCTTCAAAATGCTCGTCTATGGTTTCAAACCATAAATTCATCCATATTCCAAAATTGTTCGGCCTTTATTTTCTGGTTGTTTTGCGCATCTACTGCAATATGGACTTTCTGGGGATTTCCTGAATATTTGGAAACAAAAAACAGGTTGCTTTCCCAAAAATCGGTGAGTTTTTTAAGATGTTCATCCCAATCTTTTATGCTGTTATTGAAAAAAAACCTATTTTTTCATTAGTCCGTACTTTATCATAAAACCGGGATATTAAAAGTCGTATATCTTCCAGATCTTGGAGATCATTTTTCATAGCCGGTTTTCTGAAGAAACATTATTAATTCATGTGATTTTTATCCGATTTGCAATTTTTTAAAGAATTACGGTTCAGAGTAAACCTAATTAATTATAAAAGCAGAAAACTGAGACAGGCTTGCGAAAAGGGAATTTTATGCAAATTTGGATTTCCTTATTACCATCTTGCAACAGAATAAGTCAATTTAAAAAATCTTGAATTAAATACCTTTAGGAATGAGATTTGATAATTCGTATAATTTCCTCCTTTTGTATTACACCCGATTGTCGCCACAATTGTTCTCCATTCTTGAACAAAATTAAAGTAGGCACCCCTCTAACCTGATATTTTTCAGCAAGGGCTTGGTTTTTATCCACATCAATTTTTACGATTTTCACACCATCACCTAATGCCGCTTTGGCATCTGTTAAGATTGGTGCCAATATTTTACAAGGCCCACACCAGTGGGCATGGAAATCTACCAAAACGGGTTTGCGGTCTTTTATTATCTCATTGAAGTTGCTTTTCATAAACTCAGTATTTTAATAAGTTGGAATTGGGAATTTTATCTCTCCATAAAATTGAGGCACAATTGAAGGGTATATTCAATTTGACGATTTTAGTCGCTTCAATCTTTTTATTAAGAGGAACTCCTTCTTTTAAAATTACAAAAATTAAGTTTTAAAACCTTGCAAAAGCTTCTTTTTCAAGTTGCTCCCTGTGATCGGGATGGGCAATGGAAATAAGGGCCTTAGCCCGTTGTCTTAAATTTTGGCCGTAAAGGTTTGCAACGCCATATTCCGTGGCTATATAGTGAACGTGGGCCCTTGTGGTGGTTACCCCGGCACCTTCTTTTAAAAAGGGGACAATTTTGGAAAACCCCTTATTGGTTATTGAGGGCAGGGCAATAATCGCTTTTCCTCCTTCAGACAAGGAAGCACCTCTAATAAAATCCATTTGGCCGCCTACTCCTGAATATTGATATCTCCCTATGGTATCGGCGCAAACCTGCCCTGTCAGGTCAATCTCAATGGCGCTGTTTATTGCAGTTACTTTTGGGTTTTGCCGGATAATAGCAGAATCATTCGTGTAACCTGCCTCTTTAAAGTGAACTGTAGGGTTGTCATCCACAAAATCATATAATTTTTGAGATCCTAAAGCGAAACAAGTTACCAGTTTGCCTGTTTTGATTTCCTTTTCTTCCCCGGTAATAACTCCCTTTTCTATCAATGGAAGAACACCATCAGACAGCATTTCGGTATGAATTCCCAATCTTTTATGATTCATTAAATTGGCGAGAACAACATTGGGGATCCCGCCAATTCCCATTTGTAAGGTGGCTCCGTCCTCTATTAATCCTGCAACGTGCCTGCCTATTTGTTGTTCAATCTCGGTAGGTTCTGTTACTAGGGTAGTATAAATAGGTTCATCTAATTCTATGGCTGCAAAGATCCTGCTGATATGTATGACCCCATCCCCATGGGTCCTGGGAACCCGGGGATTAATTTGGGCAATGACTTTTTTTGCGGTTTGAATCGCAGGCAAGGTTATATCTACTGAAACTCCCAAAGAGCAATACCCATGTTTATCTGGAGGGGAAACCTGGATAAACGCGACATCAATAGGTAAAATATTTCTTCTGAAAAGAAGATGCACTTCACTGAGAAAAATTGGAATATAATCTCCATTTCCGGAAGCCACTGCCTGCCTCACATTTCCACTTACAAAGCAGGAGTTGATCCTGAAGGATTCATTATAAGGGGCTATAGCATACAGGGCTCTGCCTTCGGTGTGTATCTGGAAAATTTCCACATTTTTTAATTCCCTGTAACGCTCACACAAGGCTTCAATTAGAACATTGGGCGTCATTGCCGCTCCCTGGAAAAATACGCGGTTACCGGATGTTACAGATGAAACTGCTTCTATGGCTGTAACTATATTAGGTTGATTTTTCATTAGATCGTATTTTCGACAATGATATTGAAATTAATTTCAATATCATCTTTTACAACGATTAAACCAAATATTTTTTTTGGGGGAGTCAATTCGAAATCGTTGATGTCTAAATTTAGTTTTCCGGCATATTGAATCACTGGATTTTCTTTGATAATTACAGGAACTCTGTAATCTTTTTGTTTTCCTGCAATAGAAATTCTCAACAGCGCGATTGCCTGTTGCGGAGTTTCAAAAAGTAATTCCCGGAGCTCCAATTCTATCTCAGGATATTTCCTGGATTTGATCAAGGTTTGAAAATCCTTATTGATCGCTTTGTTTCCACAGTCAAATCCCTTGTTATCAAGAATCAGGATTGCGTTCTCAAAATGAAGTTCTTCAGGATTGCCTTTGAATTTTATGTTTTTTGCCATTGGTATCAAAGAGGTGTTGAAGGCGCAACTAAACTCGTTAATGTTGGTTTTCCCGGTAATGCTGAGCTGACTTTCAGGAAGGATTTGAAGGCTGTTTTGAGAAAAACTAAATGTGCTACAGCTTATTGTCAATAGGTAAAGCAGGATAGTTTTCATAGGTGTCTTATTTAGTTTTTTATTGGTCATATGTAATTTGCAGTGCTTCAGTAGTCTTTGATAAGGTTACGAATATGCCCATTTCATATTTTTTATATTAAAAAGTGGGAGAAAAATTAATTCCTCCCACTTTGGCTAATTCAAACAAAATATTTTAATTAGAAGCTAATTGCGGCTTCCACCATTACTCCATTAAATTTTCCCTGGTCTAAAATTGTTTCTGGATTGAAACCGTTATATTCCTGGTTTACATATTCAATCTTGGTAAGTATATTTTTGGTCATAAACCAACCTGCACCTAACTGAAATCTTGATACATCGACGCTATTTCCACCAACTTCTTCTCCATCCACATAATTGTAACGTCCACCTATATAAAGGTTTTCATCATTGCCAAATCTGTAGATAAGTTCTGCCGCATATTGGTTCCAGCTTCTGGTTTCTGTTTCATTTGCTACCTTTCCGGTTGCTTGTTCAAGAACTCCGAAGAATTCCAATCCTTTGTATTTAACGAAAGGGTTGATCATAAATGAGGTCATTTCATTTTTAAGGTTAGGATTAATTCGTCCTGATCTGAAAGAACCACCTTCAACTGGTTCCATTACTGAGTAGTAACGTGCTCCGGCTCTATCTCCAGCGTAGAGATATGAACTTGCAGTTTGATTTGTATGATAGACGGAACCTGTCACTCTAAATCTTAAGTCTTCAGAAAGGTTGTTGTCATACCCAACTTTTGCAACAAAAGAAGGACTTGTGGTTCCCGGGCTTTCTACAGATTGGTTTAATTTTCCGTTGGTAACACCTAGCATTCCCAAAAATCCGTTTTTCCTGAAATATACTTCTCCACCTACCTCAGTAGTAAAGCTATCCATTAAATAGTTTCCAACAAATGGATTGTGAATTGATTGGGCGTTGTCAGTTCTTCTGAAATGGGTATCACCGTAGTTGATTTCCATATGTCCTAATTTAACGGTCACAAATTGCATAATATCTTCCATAAATCCTTTGCTTACAAAGTCAAGTCTGTCTATCTGAAGATACCCGCCTTTTACGTAAGTTTCTGTGTGGTGACGTGAGGATAAATAGGTTCTAAGATGCATTCTCACACCAGAATAAAGAGCGACATCCAGATCGAGGTTGGCAGTGGCAAGGTTAAAGTTGTGACCAATTTCTGCAAGCGGCACAAAGCCTGAATTTTCATGATCTAAGGCTTGAAATTGCAGTGTGGATTGCGCACCTAATCTAACGTGCAAACCATCAAAAGTCGATGCTGTGTCTTTAGGCGCTTCAAATACATTGATTCCCCTTTTATCCGGTTGTCTGTAATTATCCAGGTCTCTGTTGTTTTGCGCCTGAGTTTGTAGTCCGAAAACTACTAATAACATAAAGCTTGAAATTTGTAATAAATTTTTCATTTTTGGTAATTTTTAAAGTTTGATTGAATTGATTATTGGTTTTTGATTGAATTATTTGCTGAATGCAGCTTGAAATTTTATGTTGACTTCGTCTCCTGTAGTAATTGTCCCGAACATGGCAGTTGGAGGGTCTATGTTAAAATTTGACATTTTTATGGACTTGATTCCGGATAAGACTATGTTGCCATTACTTATTTTTGAATCGAAGGTGATATCGATCGGTTTTTTTGTCCCTGCAATGGTTAAATACCCACTGGAAGTAATTTTACATTGACTTTTTGAGGTGCAATCAATGTTATTTACCTTAACAAGCTGGTAAATAATTGTTTTGTATTTTTTGGTGTTTAGGGCTTTGAATGTATTTTTATCCATTCCCCCTTTTCCGCTATCCAGGCTTTCAGCAGTTACAGAAAAATCAAGTTGACTGATTTTTACAAGTTGACCATTGTCCAGTTCAATGCTAATGTTTCCCTGGAAATCCTTTGCACGCATTTCCCAATCATGGATGTTGGAAGTTCCTAATACTTCCATTTTGGAATCAGCGTTATTTACCTTGAATGTTTGTGCAACGGAAATTTGCGTTGTAAGAATCAATATAAATAGGCTTCCAAAGGATAACCAAAAGTTTTGTAGATTTTTCATAGTTCTTGTTATTAATTTTGAGCAAAGATGGGTTAGAAGAGGAGGCCTTAATATGACAATTGTCAGTTTTTACATCCTTAATTTAGATTGAATAAAAGAAGCGTGGAAAAATGATATTGGTCAGTTTTTGGATCCTTTTTATATAAATTGATTTAATGGATACAGAAATGACAAGGAAATATGAATCTTAGTATATAGGGATATTGTTAAAAAAAGAAGAAATAAAAACTCCATCCGGGGTGGATGGAGCATTTATAAATATAAAGCAGATTGCTTTATGCGGCACTCATAATATCATAATGTACTAACAAATCCTTATAAAAATGCAAACTTCCTTCGTCTGATTTTATACAAGATTGTATAAAACCACTTAAGTCTAAACATTCAAATGTAATAGAAGTGTATTTGCTATTGGACATTGGGAGTTTTAAATCGATGGTTAGAGCCTTGTAATCGATTTTGATATCCCTGGCATCAAAGTATCTTTTAATAATGCTTCTGTGCAGCTCTTCAAATTTAACATTCTCCAGTTCTGGATTGGTTAAGCTATACGAGATCAAATTTTTAACTTCATCAATAATCGCAGGTTGGGTAAGAGTGCTCATAATCACATTCATTAAGTAATATTCATTTTTTTTATCCTCGCAAAGATAATCTTCAAGGTGTTAATAAAAAGCCAAGAATTAAAGCTTAATAGTTATTTAACTTTATGCAATTAACATTAAGAATTACTTAAGATGTATGTGATTTATAATAAGCGGGGCATTTATGGACCTGTATTTTTCATCCAGAGAAGCTGAATTTAAGAATATAGTTGTTTTGGTTCGCACAATTCCATAATCGTTGTGGACATGACCAAATACGTGATGTTTTAATTTTAAATCCCGAATTGCTTGTGCCAGTTTTTCACAGCCAATATGATGTTTGTTGTCCAATTCATCCAGCATTCCGAAGGCTGGCCCATGAGTGATCAAAAAATCGGTGTTTTGTGGAATTTTGTTCCAGTGTTGAGAAATTTGGCTACCCCTGGTTTTAGTAAATGCCCAATGTCCATCTCCGGGGGTAAAAGGCGAACCCCAAAAATTCACATTTTCAATACAGACGCCACTATCCATTAAATAATTGATTTGGTTTGGAATTATTGTATCTAAATGGTTATTGTTTTTTTCCAAAAAAAAATCGTGGTTGCCGGCTATGAGGATTTTATGTTTAAAGGGAAGCTTTGAGAACCACCCTAGAAAGTTAAAGGTTTCGGCTTTGGTTCCGTTTTCAGTAAAATCTCCCGCGTGTATAATAAGGTCTCCTTCTGGAATATTCAAATTCCTGTGTTGGTTATGCGTATCGGAAATACAAATAATTTTCATTTGTTTTGAATTGTCCAACAAGGCATTATTCTATGGAATGAATATCAAAATCTATAAAAAAAATCCGATGAAGATAGTCATCGGATTTTTAACTTAGGCTGATGTTTTGAAAAAATATCAGAAAATGCAACTTTCGTTTTATTTAACTATTTTCTTGTTCCGTAGATATGTAATCCTTGTCTTCAGGCAATAATTTATTGGAAATTTTTGTCACCGCAAAGGCAACGATTATTGCAGAAAAAGCAAAAAAAAGGAATTTGATCAAAAGACTATCCGATATAATCAAACTGTAAAAAGCCAGAAATAACTCTATAGCTAAAACTCCTATTTTTAAAACTAATTTCACTGTCCTTGTATTTACTATAAATATATTCCCTGAATTATACTGCAAATATATTGCCTAAAATTTTCATATTCTAAAATATTTTCTGTTTAATCGCTTGTTTACAAGTACGACATATTTTGTCGTGGTCGTGTAGGAGTTTTGGGATATTAAAATTTCAAAGCTATGAAAATTTTTGAAAGGCTGGTGGTAGCAAGTGTTTATCCTTGCTGGCAAACTAACGAGTAATCAAT
This sequence comes from Gillisia sp., assembly GCA_041752645.1. Lineage (GTDB taxonomy): Bacteria > Bacteroidota > Bacteroidia > Flavobacteriales > Flavobacteriaceae > Gillisia. The sequence goes on from JBGSWA010000157.1 coordinate 33,583, forward strand.
AAATATTTTCATAGTTATCCAAATCCCTGGCATTATTACAGGTATTTAGGTAATTAATTCTTAAAACAATTAATAGGTTAATGGTATTAGTGTAATTTTGAGGATAAATAAATTCAAATTTGAAAAAACCTTTAAAAATTGCCACTTTTCTTTTGATCGTACTTATATGTCTTTTAGGGGTTGTTTATCTATTTAATTTTTTGCTGGAACGGGAACTCAAAGAAAATTTGGGGCGCCAACTTAAAGAATCTTCCATAAACTATGGAGAAATCTCGGTAAGCATATTAAAAAGTTATGTTAGGGTGAGCCAGCCAAAATGGGAAATTGGTAAATATTCCATTAAAACAGATGAAATCCTTATTAAGAAGCTTAGCTACTATGATTATTTTTTCAATAAAAAAATTGTTATTGGAGGAATTGACATCAGCAATCCGAAGGTGATCTATAATAAAAATGAGCGGGTAGGGGAAGCTTCAACCAAAAATAAAAATCTTAATTTTGAAAAGGAAATTGTAGTTAAAACATTTAATATTTACGGTGGCTATTTTAAATTTAAAGAAAAAGATACGGTTGCCAATAACTTCTATTTTTCCATTAAGAAACTCAATTTCTTTGATATCCTTGTGAATTCCAAAACCCTAAAGGGAACCTTGCCTTTTGAATATAATAAAGGAACCATTGAAAGCGATTCTATTTTTTATCAGGTTAATGCGGAGCATACGGCTATCCTCAAAAATTTAGAGTTGAAGGACGGAGATCTCACAGCCAGGGACATCAGAATAATTTCCAAATACAGTAAAACCGAATTTGATAATAAAATTAATTCAGAGAAAGACAGGTTTGAAATAAAGATACCTTCAGTTAAAATGAATGAGCTGGAATGGGAATTTAAAAATGACAGTCTTCAGCTCAAAAGTCCGGTTTCTGTTATTTCCGGTGCCGATATTAAAATTTATAGAAATAAATCACTCCCGGATGACACTAGTATTAAACCTTTGTACAGTCAAATGATCAGGGAATTGGGGACGAAAATTAAATTTGACTCCATCTTTATAGATAATTCTCTGGTAGAGTACGAAGAAAAAGTGATGGATTCCGGGTCTGCTGGAAAAGTTGGGTTTTATAACCTGCGGGCGGAGTTAACAAATATTACAAATATCGGAATGGGATCAAAGGATTTTCCTAAAATAAATATTCACGCAGAGACCCGTTTTATGAATGAAGCAGAGCTCGAACTAAACTGGGAATTTGATATCCGAAATTTAGAGGACGATTTTGAGGTTTCCGGAGAACTGTCCAGAATCTCAGCAGAATCTATGAATTCGTTTTTAAAACCGACAATAAATGTTGTGGTGGAAGGGGAGATAGAATCCCTTTTTTTTAATTTTCAGGGAAATAAATATCAGGCTAACGGCGATATGCGGTTAAAGTACAGCAATTTCAAGGTGGAAGTGCTTAAAAAAAATGGGAGCGGAAAGAACAAATTTCTCTCCGGCCTTGCGAATCTCTTTGTCAAAAAGGAAGCAAACTCAGAAAAGTTGGAAAAAGAGGGGGTGGAAGCTGTTAGGGACAGGACAAAATCATTTTGGAATTTTCTCTGGTTGTTTATCCGAAACGGGGCATTAAAAAGTTTCCTTTAAATTTTAAACGTTACAATTGGCATATTGGCATGATTGACCAGATCCTCACTGATGCTTCCATTAAAGAAATGATCCAGACCTTTCCGACCGTGAGTGCTAATACCAATCAATTCCGCATTAATGCTGTTTGCGAAATTCAGGATACCTTTTTCTACAGTCACATCATTGTAAATATTTAAGGTGTAATTTTTTAAGTCTTCTCCTTTTACAAATTCCTCCAAAGCTTTTTGGGCCTTTTCTTCGACAACAAAATTATTTGCAGTGTTAATGTATACCAAATGTAAGGTGGCATTAATTTTTTCAGCAAATTTTTTGGCCTTACCAAGGGTATGTTTGTTTTCCAGTTTGCAATCTGTCGCGAAAACAAGGTTCTTTACCTCGAAATCCGGCCGATCATTTTTGATGATCATCACAGGAATGGACGAATTTCTAACCACTTTTTCTGCGTTGGAGCCAATGAATATTTCTTTTAAACCGGTTGCCCCGTGGGAACCCATAATAATAATATCACAGGTATGTTTTTGGCTAATCTCCATGATTCCCTCAAAAGCCTGATGGAATTCCACGGTTTCATGAACTTTTATTCCTTGGAGATACTCCTGAGACATCAATTCTTTGAATCGTTTTTTAGCCAATTTCATAAAAAAGAGGGCTTCCGGCAATTCATTAGTACTGCCGCCGCTCACCGGATCTATAGTGACCAAAGGGAGTTCAAGCATATGGAGTAGGAAGATCTCGCTATTAAACCTCTTTGCCAATTGAACAGCTACTTTAAGCGCGTTTTCGGCTTGTGGGGAAAAATCGGTTGGCACAAGGATTTTTTTCATGGGCAAAGCTTAAAAATGATTAATTTTTAAATCTACAAATAATATTTCATTTGGCATCAGGTTTTAATTCTTCAAAAATTTTGTTATATTTGCAGCGTTGAATCTAAAAAATACAGCGAGGGGACGAAAAGTCCCCTCTTTTTATAATCATTATGTTGCAGGAGCGAGTAGAAAATTTGTTGGAGGAAGCCTTTCAAGAATATAATTCCTTATTTTTAATATCCCTTAATATAAGCGATCAAAACCACATTCTTATAGTGATAGATGGCGATCAGGGTGTGTCGGTAAACGATTGCATAGCGGTGAGCCGTAAAATTGAAAATAATTTAGACAGGGAAGAAGAAGATTTTTCTTTGGAGGTCGCCTCATCCGGGGTTTCAGAACCTTTGAAATTACCAAGGCAATACCAAAAAAATATTGGAAGAAAACTGGAAGTCAATACAAAAACCGATAAATTTGTAGGGAGTTTAACTGATGTAGATGAAGTCGGAATTGTATTGTCCTGGAAAGCAAAAGAACCCAAGCCAATTGGAAAAGGCAAGGTTACAGTGGACAAAGAAGCGAAAATAGCATTTCAAGAAATTGAAAAAGCTAAAGTTGTGATAACATTTTAATAACGAACTGATATGGAAAATATAGCCTTAATTGAGTCTTTTTCAGAATTTAAAGACGATAAGTTAATAGATCGGGTAACCTTAATGGCGATCTTAGAGGATGTATTTAGAAGCGCTTTGAAGAAAAAGTATGGGGAAGATGACAATTTTGATATTATTGTAAATCCCGATAAAGGGGATTTAGAAATTTGGAGAAACAGGATTGTTGTTGCTGATGGTGAGGTTGAGGACCCAAACCAGGAAATATCACTTTCTCAAGCCAGGAGAATAGAACCTGATTTTGAGGTTGGCGAAGATGTATCTGAAGAGGTAAAATTAATGGATCTTGGCCGTAGGGCAATTTTGGCATTGCGCCAAAATTTGATCGCGAAAATTCATGAACACGACAATACCAATATCTTTAAGCATTTTAAGGAATTGGAAGGTGAGATCTATACCGCAGAGGTACACCATATTCGGCACCGGGTTATTATCTTGCTGGATGATGATGGAAATGAAATAATTTTGCCGAAAGACCGCCAAATTCCAACCGATTTTTTCCGTAAAGGGGAAAGTGTGAGAGGGGTAATTGAGAGTGTGGAATTAAAAGGGAACAAGCCGCAAATAATTATGTCGCGTACTGCCCCGGTATTCCTTGAGAAACTTTTTGAACAGGAAATCCCCGAGGTTTTTGACGGACTTATTACCGTTAAAAAGGTCGTGCGTATTCCGGGAGAAAAAGCAAAAGTAGCCGTAGATTCCTACGATGACAGGATTGACCCGGTAGGTGCCTGTGTAGGGATGAAGGGATCGAGGATCCACGGAATAGTTCGTGAATTGGGCAATGAAAATATTGATGTAATCAACTACACCAGTAATGATCAGTTATTTATTACCAGGGCATTGAGTCCGGCGAAAATAGTTTCTATCAAACTCGATGAGGCAAATAAACGTGCCGAGGTAATGCTTAAACCTGAGGAGGTTTCCAAAGCTATTGGGCGTGGAGGTCTTAACATCAGGCTTGCGAGCCAACTTACCGGTTATGAAATTGACGTTTTTAGGGATGGAGGAGATGAAGATGTGGAATTGAGGGAATTTGCAGATGAAATTGAGGATTGGGTAATTGCCGAATTCGCTAAAATTGGCCTTGATACCGCAAAAAGTATATTAGAACAAGATGTTGACGACCTGATTCGAAGGACTGATTTGGAAGAAGAAACCATTCGCGAGGTAATAAGGGTGTTGAAGGAAGAATTTGAATAAAGTATGTTTGTCATAAACATATAATAATAATTTAAGAGGTTAATTTAGAGGGCGATTTATGGCTGAAGAAAAGACAATGCGATTAAACAAGGTACTACGTGAATTCAATATTTCGCTAGATCGTGCTGTGGAATATTTAAATTCCAAAGGTCACGAAATAGAAGCGCGTCCTACCACGAAAATTTCTGAAGAAGTTTACCATGTACTTTTAAATGAATTTAGTACAGATAAAAGTAAAAAGGTGGCTTCCAAAGAAGTTGGGGAAGAAAAACGCAAGGAAAAAGAAGA
>JBGSWA010000158.1:0-3880 GCA_041752645.1 Gillisia sp.
GATTTACATCGTTAAGGACAAAGCTTACATTTTGAAGTTTTCCCTCCTCTTTTGCATTTAAGGGAAACTCAATTAATTCTTTCTCTGTAAAACCTGCCCGAACTACATAGAGGATTAAATCGGCATATTTAGTGATCAAAAAGGTATCTGCTACCAGCATGGACGGAGCTGTATCTATAATGATATAATCGTAGGAGCCTTCTATTTTGGCGAACACTGCCCCTATCTTTTCTTGCTTCAGTAATTCATATGGATTCGGCGGAATACTTCCCGAGGTTAAAACATCTATATTGGAATGAAGATATGATTTTCCTATAAGGGTATCCAGGGATAAACTATCATCTACCAGATAATCGGTTAGCCCTAGGAGTTTCGTTTTATCCTCCAAATAATGATGTATCTTGGGATTTCTTAAATCAACCCCCACTAAAAGCACCCTTTTTCCGGTATTTGCCAAGGTAATCCCAAGATTAACCGCGGTAAAGGTTTTCCCTTCACCTTTCACTGTGGAGGTAACAAAGATTTTAACTCCTTGACTTTTATCATTCTTGTTAAATAAAAGATACTGAAGATTGGTAATTAAAATCCTAAAGGATTCTGCCAGAACCGAACGGTCATTCTTTTCAATAATTAATTCCTTGTGCTTTTTCATCCGAGGTATTTCCCCTACTATAGGTATGTTTTTTCCAAGATTTTCCAAATCTGCTCTCATACTAATCTTGTTATTTAAGCTACTTTTCATATAAACTATGGAAAAAGGTATAAATAGCCCTAATATCATGGCCCCAAAATAAATACTTCTTGAGTTGGGGGAAACGATCCCTCCACTGCTATAAGCCCTGTCAACTACTTTGGCCTTAGGAGCGATAACTGCCAAGGCCAAGGAGTTTTCTTCCCGTTTTTGCAACAGAAATAAATACAGCGACTCCTTAATTCCCTGTTGGCGTTCAATCCCTCTGTATTCGCGCTCCTGAGAGGGCACTGCCAATATCCTGGAGCCTATGCTTGAAGATTGACGGCGAAGCTCATCCTGGGAGATTTGTAGATTCGTCAATAGCCTCTGGAGGGTTTGCCTTATGTTGGTCTTTATTTGATCAATCCGACTGTTTAAACGAATTACCACAGGGTTTATATCCGAGGAACCTCCTAAAATTCTGTTGCGTTCCAATACAAGGTTATTGTGTTCCCCGATTTGCTGGTTTACACCCCCTTGTTCAATTCCCAAATTTGCCGGCAGCAGTTGGGCGCTTGAACTGGAGGTAAGGTATTCCAGAATGGCTCTGGCCAGTTCCATTTGGGTACCTACCTCCTGCCTGCGTTTATTATATTCGCTGGCACTTTGCATATATATCTGAGATTCGGCCTGGATATCGGTAAGCTTGTTGGTCTCTTTAAATTCTTCCTTTCCTGATTCTACGGATTCCAGTTCATCATTTATAATATCCAGCCTTTCATTGATAAAATTGGCGGTATTCCCGGCAATTAAATTTTTATCCTCCATTGCATCGCGGTTAAATTCAAAAATCAATTGATCTATGATATCTTTTGCTTTTTCCTTTACCGGATCTTCAAGAATAAGTTCTATTACATTGGAACTTTTATCAGCCTGGAGGACCAATATTTTTTTCATGTATTGTGAAGCAACTTTTTCTTCATCAGAAAACCTGACAATTATTTCGGGGAAATTATTAAATTTGGAGCCTGGCACAATCACAATATCTCCAAATCCAAGATCAATTGGCTCTCCTGAAGCCGCGGTAATTATCTTTTCGGTTTTAAGGTTCCTGAGTTGCAATTTATTGCTGCCTAAGGATTTAATAGCAAAGTTTACTTTGCCCAAATCCTTCAGCTTTGCATCGTCTAACTTTAAAACCTTTAGAGAAAAAGGCAAATCATTATAAATCTCTATAGTTCGCAAACTGCCTTCCATAAAAAACTGAATATTTACATGTAAGGCACTTACCACATCCTTCATAAGCCTTCTGGAGCGTAGAATCGCCAATTCATTATCGATATTACTGGTGCCAAGACCACTTATTCCTAAATCGGAATACGATGCCATTTCAGATCCCGTCGCTTTAGAGCCTTCGCTGCTTACAATAAAACTGGCAGAGGCATTGTAAGTCGGGGTGGCATATCTCAAAAAGACAAAGGCTCCAAAAAGTGAAAGCGCAATGCAAAGCACAAACCAGGGCCAATATTTTACATATTTTCCCAGGTCTTTCCTGAAACTTTGTTTGTCAAATGCAGGGGTTGCAGAATTTTTATTAATTTGTACCATGGGTTTATCTTGTTAAAAGAATTACAAATGAAATTAGAACGGAAGCAATTGAAAGATAGCTGGAAACTACGCCCAGGCCACCGGCAGCTTGTCGCCTTGCAGCTCTGGGTTCAATATAAATCACATCATTTTGCATAATGTTGTAATACGGGGAATTCACCACGCCAGAGTCTGTAATATCCAGGTAGGCATTGGTTTTTATCCCATCTATCTCACGCATAATTAAAATGTTGTCACGCCTTCCATTAATAGTCAGATCCCCGGCCAGCCCCAGGGCCTTGGCCAAACTCAGGTGATCATCCACTATGCTAAAGGTTCCCGGCTTTCCCACCTCCCCCAGGATGGTAATTTGAAAATTTAGAATTCTCACATTCACAATAGGATCCTGAACATAATTAGCGATATCCTTTTTTATTTTTTCAGAAAGTTCAAAATTATTTAATCCCTGGACTTTGACGGTTCCTATCACTGGAAACTCAATAGTTCCTTCGCCAGAAACCATATAGGTCTCAAGTTCTACCGTACCCCTGGTGCTTTCCATAGAAGATATAGATTTGGTTAGATTAAATGGCTGTGCCGCTTCCTGCTCAGGAGCTGAAACCCTGATGGTGAGAAGATCTCCTGGTTTGATTTTTAAATTTTCATTTTGATTAAAATGCACGTTTTCACTTTCCTGAAAATAAACCATTTCCTTTCGGGCGATACAAGAGCTAAGCATTAAGAGACAAATACCACAATACAAAAGCCATTTGGGGGGGATTGCGTTTTTCATAATTAATTAATTTTAGGATTAAAGGGTTAGTAAACCTGGAAAAACAAGATCAAAAGGACTTTTTTCCTATTAAATATTGATTTTTTAGTATGAATTATTTTTAAGTCTGACCAGGACATTTTTATGCGTATTTTTTAGTATTCAAGCTTGTACCAGCATTCATTATTTTTGTCAAATCAACCTACTAATTCGTTGCACTTTAATTTTTTCCGATTCCTATTGACCAAACTCTCGATAGAGCTGGAATCGAGGTCGAATTCAGCAACAGAATTATTCCTGGGAGACAGCACCCATTTGGAAATTCAAATTTCCTGTTCCTGGTATTTCCCATTAGATTTAATTTCTTTCATTATCCGATCCTTCATATAAACAGCGGGATTACCCCGTACAACTGTCCAGGGCGCAACATCTGTAAAGACTGCGGCCTTGGCCGCTACAACAGCTCCCTCCCCCACGCTAACCCCCGGACCTATAAAAGCAGCTGCGGCAATCCACACCTGATCCCCTATGGTTATGGGCTTTAAAATCAGCGGGAAATTATAGATGGTAAACTCATGGCTCGAAGCACATAAATAATTCTTCTGGGAAATTACAGTATGATTCCCAATAATGATTTTCCCCTGGTTATAGCAATCGACCTGCGGGCCTATGCTCGAATAATCTCCTATTTCCAAATTCCATGGAGCCCATATTTTTGCACTGGCATAAATATGAGTGTTCTTTCCAATTTTTGCTCCAAATACCCCCAAAACAAAAGCCCTCCATCCTTTGAAGATGGCCAGGTTAAAGGGACGAAAGAATATCCAGTAGGATATATTCCAAATTAA
>JBGSWA010000159.1:0-11281 GCA_041752645.1 Gillisia sp.
ATTGCATGGTGGTGATTTTTAATTATTAATATTAGGTTAAAAAAACCTTGTATAAATTGTAAAGAGACTTATATTTGCACCGCGAAAAAGGTCGCATAGCTCAGCTGGATAGAGCACCTGCCTTCTAAGCAGGCGGTCCCACGTTCGAATCGTGGTGCGATCACTTTGTATATATCAATTGATATCAAAACCCTGTTAATCTGTTGATTTTCAGGGTTTTTCATTTTTTTTGGTATAGCTTAATATCGCTTGATTTGATCATTCTGTACCACAAATCGGTCAACAGATTTTAAAGAAAAATTTGTGGACCATTATGGGATTAAGTACCTTTAAAATATAGTTGATTTGACTTTCGTCTTGAACAAAAATGTATTACTAAAAGACGACAACTATGAAAACAAATCAAACCTTTTCAATCCTTTTTTGGATCAACACCGCGCGCGCCAAAGAGGACCAGGCAGAACTCTATGCAAGAATTTCAGTAAATGGGAAACGGGTGAACCTGAGCCTCAAGGAAAAGGTACCGGTAAGCCAGTGGGATAACATAAAGTTAAATATCAAAGGATCCTCTGCAAAAGCAAATCAACTCAATGATTATATCGAGACGACCCGCAGTGAGATTTTCCAAAGTTACAGGGATCTCAAATCCTCTGGGGCCCACATCACTGCCCAGGCGGTCAAGGCCAGGTATTTGGGGGAAGATCAGCAATATCCCACCATGCAGCAGCTTATGGATTACCACAATGAAAAGAACAGGCATATTCTGCACAGGGATACCCAAAAGCATTACCGGACCAGCCAAAAGTATATCCTGGAATATGTGAAAAAGGAATATAAAAAACCGGATTGCCATCTAAGGGATTTGAATTATGGCTTTATCGTAGGTTTCGAGAATTTCCTCCGGTCTTATAAGCCAAACCATTACCAGCCTTCCATCGCTAACAATACCGTTATGAAACATATTGAGCGGCTCAGGAAAATGGTGACCATGGCCCTTCATATGGAATGGATCCCGCGGGATCCATTCGTGAAATTTAAGCCAAAACATATTAAAACCGACAGGGATTACCTGAACGAAGATGAATTGCATCGGATAGGAGCGTTATCCTGCCCTTTAGAGCGCCTTACTCTTGTGAGAGACCTGTTCGTGTTCAGTTGTTACACCGGGATAGCCTTTGGGGATCTCGTGCTCCTTACAAAGAAAAGCATAACCACTGGAGAGGATGGAAACCTATGGATCGTGATCAATCGAAAAAAGACGTTCAATCAGGTAAAGGTTCCATTGCTGCCAAAGGCCATGGATATCATCACAAAATACGAAAACTCCATACGGGCAGAAATTAACCAGACCTTGTTTCCAAAGCTCTCCAACCAGAAAATGAACAGTTATTTAAAGGAAATAGCGGGTTTGTGTAAAATTAAAAAGAACTTGACCTTTCATATGGCAAGGCATACCTTCGCAACCACCGTGACCCTCACCAATGGAGTGCCATTGGAAACAGTTTCGAAGTTACTTGGACATTCCAAAATTGCAACCACCCAAATTTATGCGAGGGTCTTAGAGAAAAAGGTGAGTGAAGATATGGGAAACCTTTTAATTAAACTGAACCTGGCCGAGGAGCAGGCCAAAAAAAAGAGCTAGTTCCTATATATCCAGGCTGAAAAAGGTTGAGAAAATCGGCAATAGTAAAAAACGATAATATTTTGATAAATACTTATTGGCAAACAGCGTAAAATTTCATTTAATAGATGATTGGGATTATTTATAATTAGTAAACAAAATTGTTTACTAATTATAAATTTAGGTTTTGGAATTTAATTAAGATTTTGTGGACACAAAATCCAGTCTTGTAAAGCAAATCTCATAGAAATCAGGTCAAAAACTGATTCTAATTTCCAACCTAATTTTTAGATCCCACTCCTCAGCACATTCCCCTTTATCCCAATACTTCCCAAAAGACTCGTTCCGTATTGCGGGGAAAGCGCTTCGTCGAAAAGGTCTTGGACACAGGCAAAAAAGTTGATCCCCTTCGTTTCGCTAATCCGCAGAATATGCGGAACAGCTCCACTCCGAGAAGCACTTTTTTGCCTGAGTCCGCCGGATCTCAACTCCTATCACGCTAAGTACTTGCCACAACCGGTTGGAACTTCACCTTGTTAATTTGATTCATCTTCCGGGTCATTCTGCCGTAACCCATTTTTTGAGAAAGCAAAGGTCCGGAATTTAGAAATTAGCCGGCCTTGTAGACGACCCTTCTACAAATTCAGGATTTTCGGGCGGCCTATCCTAATTCTAAATTCCAGGTAAAAGCATATCAAAAAATGGTAACAGCTGACGGCACTATAGAAGTAAATCAAAACCGACAAGGTTGTATTCAGTTCAACCCCTATTTTTTCTTTTAACCCTGAAATCAAAAATGGAAAACGCTCCGGATATAAAAAGTAAATCATTTGAAAAAGTATCAAAAAAACAGATTGGTTTTATTTGATGAAATTTGCCATTTTCAGCCAACTCAATCAACTTTAGGAACACCAGCTATTTCAGAAGCATCTATAAGGTAATTACCACTTGATTACCAGTTACCATATTGATTTCCAAGTTTTTTAATCAGTCATTTGTTTCTATAACCAGAGGCCAGCAGAACTTGCCGGCTTTGTAAAAAAAACAGAACTCATGAATGATTTAAATTTAGAAGATCGATTAAAGCGCATTGAACAACTGCTTGTGGCAAACAAGGAAATTCTAACCCTGGAAGAAGCCTGCGAGTATACCGGAATTTCCCGGAGCTACATGTATAAGCTTACTTGCGCCGGAAAAATCCCTCATTCCAAACCTAGGAGAAAGTCGATTTACTTCGACAAGAAGCAACTGAACTCCTGACTACTGGGAAATCCAAAACCTTAGCGCTATGAACGGCTACGAATTTTCCCGGGGGTGGTTTGATTTAAGCCTTAATCATCCCAATAAAATAAAACCAGTCCATACCGCAATTTACTTCATTGCCATCGAACGCTGCAACCGGTTGGGTTGGAAAGAAACATTTGGATTTCTAACCGACCTGGCATCGCTTTGGTAAAAAAGACCACAGCACCACCCAAAGCATTGGATAAAGCATTGTCCGGGCAGTGCACAAAGCAGGTCAAAAGCAATGCGAGTATAGATAAACAAATAAACCTTAAATAATTAAAACAAATAAACCTTAAAACTTTAGATAAAAAGCCATTTTTAAAAATTGAGAAAGCTGAAAATTTCGAAAGCTACCTGAGCCATTATCAATGGGCACTTAAATTTCAGGAGCTCTTTTTGAAAAACTTAAAAAATAAAGGCGCGCCAACAAAAAAAATAGAGATGCTAAGGTTCAAAAAATGTTTCGAGCCAATTCGGCTGATGCTGGAGAAGAATGGTTTAAATGATATTAGTCGTGAAGTACCAGGATTGGAAGTTTATTTCCGGTAGTAGCACAAAGTCCATGGCTGGTATGTAACATCCTATCGCAAATACTCAGGTTTTTTCCGAACAAAACTATCATATCGTATTTTACCTGAACCTCCAACATCATGTCTTTACTGAATAAATCATTATTCCTTAATTGTTTGGTGTTAAGTGCCCTGTTTTTTAATTGATCGCAAAACAGACACTCAGATAGCCGGTCAGAAAATTCATTCTGAACTTCCAGTATTGTTATGCCCGATTTTTCTAAAATTCCGGATTGTTTAAAAAACTTGAATTCTTTTTTATCCAGAAAAGCCGAATGATCTATGGAAAGTATGATTTCTTCAGGTTCCTTATAATTACTGTCCGCAGGAACAGCTAACAAGTTGCACTTTATTTTTTTTATCATCTCGTAGGTATGAAGTCCTAGGATCGTATTTTGTGGACTTCCCTTGCGCACAGCTCCCATAACTATAAGGTCAATTTTTTTTTCTTCAATGTATCTTCGGGTTGTATTAACCAGATCATTTTCTGAATAAATGGACGTGAATTTATGTTCTTTATTGGTGGTTAATTCCTTGAGTTCCCCAATTCGCTTATCAAGTTTTTTTAACGCCAGATCTTCTTTTGCCTTGGCGTTATTATCCTCCGGTTTATCTGAATTAAAAATTCCGGTGTTCAGCAAATAAAAATTAACAGGGACATTTTTTAAGAGTTGCACGGTATAATATCCTGCATTCTCAACCACTTCCGAAAAATCTGTTAGGATCAGGACATTCATGTAATTACTTGGATTTAGTCTTAATTAAGACGCGAAATTACGAAACCCATATCCTGGAGAATATGATCAAAATCATATCACCGTTAATTTTACTGTAAGATATGAGAGAGATTTGGGCCTGGTCCCGATGCTTCGGGGTAGAATTTGAATTTGAAATTTGAGTTTTGGAATTTGGAATTGAATTGCTGGCAAGTTTTACTGAAGTGTTGCTTATTTAGCAATTAAGGGTATGTTTTAGAAGAATGTGGAAGTAAAAAAGAAAATCTTAATGCAACTTTGAGATTACCGGAAAAAGCGTATCAACTTTCCTGATTTTTATGTTTTTGTGTACAAATACAGGTAATAAAGGAAAGCCGTATCGGATTAAAACCAGGCAACACCAAAGGAAAGGAACCTCAAGAACCAGGGCAATTCATTTTCAGAATTATTGTCCTGGCATGGGGCTTAAAATGCAATTTATAGTTTCTTTCATTTTCCTACTTAGAAAATTCGAATTCTATACCAATAAGCATGACATTGACTGCCTTGAAATCTTCCTTTGTCTCAATTTGATGTTTTACATTCGCCGGAACAATCCAGATTGATGGCAATAAAGGGACTTCAATTTTCATCACATAGTTGATTGCAGTATATCTTCAAACTTACTCAATCCGATAGAAGGCGGCTTTCCTTTGCTCCGGAATCTGATCTATCGATTCCCAATTCAATTTTCTGGTAAAGAAAAGTACAGATAAGCTATTGAAATCAAGCATTTCAACCGTCTTTAAGTGATAATATAGTTTTTTTTAATACGACAGTCAAATTGACCGTATTGTTCTTCTAAGGTAGTGAATTGAGGGGCAGTATGTGTGCACCGAAACACTCCTTAGGTGTGAGCTATCCAATCTGATTTTATTAATGTGGAAGGTTTACAATTATGGCAGTTAGACCTATCTGTGATTAATTGCACGCCACGTTTAAAGGTAAAGTAGTTCCAAATCCATTCTGAAAAAACCCGCCATCTGTTTCTAAATCCTACCAGTAACAATAAATGCACGGTACACCACAATACCCAGGCAAAAAATCCACTGACTTTTAATCCACGGAACTGGACTACAGCTTTTGCCCTTCCCACTGTAGCCATAGTTCCTTTACTGAGATACTTAAAAGGTCTTTTAAAGTTTAGTTTCGAAGGGCCTGTGCCCAGTAACTCTCCTAAATAATCTCCCTGCTGCTTCGCAACAGATGCCAGGGCCGGCAATGGTTTTCCTTTTTCATCTTTGAAATGGGCAGAATCCCCGAGTACATAAACATCGGGAAAACCTGGAACGCTAAGATCTTCATTTACGAAAATACGCCCCAAATTATCTTTTTCAGCCTTAAGATCATTCAACAGGCCGGGGGCTTTTATTCCGGCGGCCCAGATGATGTTAACTGCTTTAATGGAACCAACCTTCAAAAAGACCTCGTCTTTTTCAATTCGCTCTACCGGAGAATTCAGCAATACCTTTACCCCTAATTTTTCAAGCATTTTTTGCCCTTTATCACCCAGTGGGTCACTGAAACCATTTAATATCCCGGGGGCAGCTTCCACAAGATAGATATTAATATCCTTTTCCTTAATATTCCTGTAATTACGTCTCATGCTTATGCCGGCAATCTCGGCAATGGCTCCGGCCGTCTCCACCCCTGTGGGTCCACCACCTATGATAATATAGGTGAGATATGGCCGGCGTTTTTCCGGGTCATCCAATTGTTCGGCCTGCTCCAGGGATAATAATATGCGCTCCCTTATCTTAAGTGCATCACTAATGGTTTTAAGGCCGGGGGCGTGTTCCTTCCAGTGTTCATTCCCAAAATAATTGTATTGAGCTCCGGGAGCAATAACCAGTTGGTCAAAAGGTATTTCGGTTTCGTTAACCAGGTGAAGTTTCTTTGCTTCAGGATCAATTTTGCTTACCTCTCCCATGATAACCCTTATGTTTTTATTATTTCCAAAAATGGCCCGGATAGGAGCTGCAATATCTCCAGGGGATAAGGCAGCAGTGGCCACCTGGTACAATAATGGCTGAAATAAATGGTGATTGCTTTTATCTATAACAGTAATATCCAGATTTGCACCTTTCATGGCATTTACAGTGGCAAGCCCGGCAAACCCTCCACCTATCACAACGACTTTTTTCCTTTTTTTTCAGTTTCCATACCAGTTTTTATTAAAATTGTTGTTTTACTTTTGCAGGAGTCCTGAAACTTATGGCCAACCTATTCCAGCTGTTAATCCCATTGATGGCAATAGTTAAGGTAATATGCTCCTGTTCATCAAAATATCCGCGCACCTCCTCGTAAAATTCATCTGAAATCTCATTTTGAGCTATCAGGGTAAGAGCTTCAGTCCAGGCCAAGGCAATTTTTTCTCTTTCACTGTAAATATCTTTCTGCCTCCAGGAGCTCAAATTCTCGAGACGTTCCCTGGTTTCTCCGGATTGCATCGCCTCTTCAGAATGTAAGCCCTCACAATATTTACAAGAATTGATCTGTGAAGTTCGAAGTCTTATCAATTCAATGAGCGACTTCTCCAGGCCTGAACTTTCCACATAATTGTCAAGTTCTTGCAAACCCTTTATTGCTTTTAAGCCTATTTTTGAATAATTTATCCTTTGTTCCATAACTTTACCCTTTATTGTTTGATGTTAGAATCATTTTTTCCCTGTCTTCCATTCCTACTTTAGAAATCCTTTAACATCTGCTACATTTTATATGTTCTTCAGAAGAATGGGTTTTACAACCATTTATCTCAAAAATTTCCTAGGCTATCTCTTCCGGGAATGAGGGAAAGGGAAAATTGAATTGTTTTAAAAAACTTACTATTCTTCACTGGTAAACTGGATACATAACAATTTTATAACATTCAGAATTAAAGTTACTTCTTATTATTATTCGTAACACAGCTGGGAAAGGTGAGTTCCTCCAGATAGAATTTCATAGTTTTCATATTCTTGTTTTGAAGTGCTTTTCTACTTAAAGTTCATCATGTGCATCCCCGGTATGCTCCAGGATATCGTGCATTTTTACTATGGTATGAGTGTAATCAACATATGCCGCAACATACTCCCTGCCTTTTTGAACAGATTGGTTTTTCACCTTTTTAAGTTGAGCCACTTTTTCGTATTTCTCCTTAAGGATTGCTTCTACATGTTCATTGAATTTTAAGAAAAATCCTTCAAAATCCTCCTCTGCCAAGGCAATGTCGGTGAGTTTGATTATTTGCTTGGTGCTGCCTGCTGGTTTTAATCCTGTGTAAGGCTCTCCCTCTCCTTCCCGGTGCACTCTCACAAGAGTTTCTAGAAAATATTTCTCCAAAAGATCGTAGACCTCTTGATCACCTGATTTATATTTCATTGTTTTATAGAAAAGCTCTTTGATCTCTTTTTCGTGTTTGGCATCTACCCATTTCATTACCAAATCTGGATTATTATTTTCCAGGGATTTTAGAGCATCCTTGATCACCGGGCCATCATAAGAATCGCAATGTGCGAAGGAATTCTGCGGAAGCAACCCTAATCCCAGGGCTATTAGAATAATTAACAAACACCTTTTACCTGTCTTTAATTTTAAACTTTTAGTTTTCATAATATATGATTAGATTATAACAAAGGTAAACAATAAAATCTATAAAGGACAATTTTATCCTTTATAAAAAAAATGATTGATAAAAATAGGCAGAGAGAAAAACATTCCCTGGAAATTTCTTCCGCCGCATCGGTTGATTATATATAAAAAGAATACTTCTCATTCCAAACCTCCATCCCCTCCTGTTTTTAGTACTTTCTAAGAACCCTCTGGGAAGTACCTATTTTGTTGAATTAAATTTTGAAAATGGGTGTTACAAGCCTATTTTTGAGGATCTTTTTAAGAAAATTAAAGAATCGTTCCGGTAGTATTTCAGTACAGATTATTTCCAAGGACAACGGGAAATACAAAGTCATCAAAACTATTGGCAGCAGCAGTAATGAGCAGGAGGTTCAAAAATTAATATTTCTTAGAAAGCAGGAAATGGAAAGACTGAGTGCCCAGGTGAAATTATTTGCTCCAGAAAGTGATATTATTGTAGAATAATTATTTGAAGCATTGGGCAAAAGTATAAAAACAGTGGTCCCGAATTAATTTTTGGAAAAATATATAACGGCATAGGATTCATTGAAATCAATGAAGATCTGTTCGACCATTTGGTAATTGAACGATTGGTCTTCCCATTGAGCAAATTAAAGACCATCGAATATCTGTTCGGTTTCAGGGGATAAGATTAAATATCGATGCTGTATATCGTTTTCTGGACAAGCTTAATGATATTCTATATAATCTGGATGAGAAGATCTCCTTTGCACATACTCAAAAAGTTCTTGGTGGTAAGATCAGTATTGTGTTTTATGATATGACCACACTTTTTTTTGAGTCCCTCGCCAATAATCTTGAAGTCGTGTGCAGTCATAGCAATTAAAGATTTAATTGCATGCAAAAGTAAGCGTTTTTAAAACAAAACCCGAATTAACTTTCAGCTTATCAAGTCTAAAATTAAGAAAATGTCACTAATGCCAATATTACGAAGTGAATTGCAACACATCGATGGAATTAAAGCCAATTATTATTCTGTCCTCTACTACTTTATCTTTGGTCAAGACAGTTAATTGTTGACCGTTATCGAGTTTTAAAAGCAGTCTTGTATCGTGGCCCAAAAAAGTCTTTTTCAACACCATTGCATGGGTCACATGTTCACATTCGGCATTTATGGCAAAATTTTCATTGCGTACAGCATGGCAACATTCCGGGCTTAGCGGACATTTAAAAGCAGATTGCAAATCGCTGCTCAACTGTATGGTATTTCCAAACAGGGAAGCTACATATATAGATTTTGGTTTGGTATATAGATTTGCTGCTTCATCCTTTTGAATGAGTTGTCCGCTTTGAAGGATTAAAATTTCATCGGCTACAGCCAGAGCATCCTGAGTGTCGTGAGTGACAAAAATTGCAGTAACCCCCGTATTCTTTACGATTTCGAAAATTTCATTTCTCAATTGCATTCTCAGCATGGAATCCAGATTACTGAATGGTTCATCGAGGATCAACAAGGATGGATTAGGTGCTAAAGCCCTTGCCAAAGCAACCCGCTGTTGCTGTCCACCTGAAAGTTGATGAGGATACCGGTCTTTAAATTCGTTCAGACCGACGAGTTTAAGCACTTCTTCTGCCCTTTCATTTTTATTTTTATCTTTTGAAATTCCGTAGAGTACATTTTGCATCAAATTTAGATGAGGGAATAATGCATAGTCCTGAAATACCAATCCTACTTTTCTTTTCTCCGGCACAACAAGTTTATTGGTGGAGGATACTATTTTACCATCGATCGTTATAATCCCGGCATCCGGTGTTTCCAAACCCGCAATAAGCCGCGCTAAAGTAGTTTTACCACTTCCGCTTTCACCCACAATGGCACAAACATCCCCTTGTTTAAGATGGAAGGAAACATCTTTTAATGCAAAGTTTTTTCCTTTGTCAAAACTCTTTGAAAGTAATTCAATTTGTAACATAGTATTTTTATTTTACTAGCAATCTGTTCAAAAATATTACGGGAAGCATCACTGTAAGTATGATAAGCAAGGACGGAATGGCTGCATTCATTACCATTTCGTCGCTGGCATACTCGTATGCTTTCACCGCCAAAGTGTTTACCTGAAAAGGTTTTAAAATTAAAGTCAGTGGTAATTCCTTTATAACATCCATAAATACCAGAATGAATGCACTTAAAATCCCTGTTTTTATAAGAGGGAAATCAATTTTGAAAAAAGTTTTTATATTCCCTACCCCCAAAATTCTTGAAGAATCGGGAATTGAATCATTCACTTTTAATGCCGTAGATTCAATTGGATTGAATGCGACGGCCAAAAACCGGACCACATAAGCATAGATCAAAGCGATTAAAGTCCCGGAAATAATCAGTCCAGGCTGAATTTGAAACAGATAATCCAATGTCCCGATCAACCATTTATCTATAAAAATAGTTGGGATCATAATTCCAATTGCCACCACCGCACCGGGAATTGCGTAACCCAAAACGCCTAATTTAGCAATATTTTTAAGAGAACTTATCCTGCTCCATTTCGAAAAATAGATCAATAATATTGCCACCATAACAGTTACAATTGCAGTTAAAAATGCGATCCCAAAACTCTGTAAGGAAATGATCAGAAAAGAAGATGTAAACACATTTTCATAAGTGAGGAATGCCCAATAAATCAATTGAGCAACCGGGATTATGAAACCCAATAATACCGGCAGCAAAACAAAAGAAAAAATTAGGTACTGAATTCTTTTACGTAATGTTCTTCTATGAATTCCCTGGCTGCTCGCTTTACTGCTGCTAAATTGAATTTTCCTGCGTTGAAATTTTTCCAGCAATATCAAGCCAAATGCAATAATAATTAAGAGTGCCGAAAGATAAACCGCCGTTTCCGGCTCTGCCAGCGAGAACCAGGACCTGAAAATTCCCGTGGTAAAGGTGCTCACCCCAAAATATTTGGCTGCTCCATAATCGTTTAAAACCTCCATTAAAACCAGGATAAGCCCGGCAACTATTGCTGGTCTGGCTAAAGGAAGAATCAGTTTAAAAAAAGATTTTACCTCCCCCACTCCCAGCATCTTTGAAGCTTCCATCAAATTATTTGCCTGATTTAAAAAGAAAGCCCGGGAACTTACATATACGTATGGAAATAATGAGATCCCCAGCACGAAGGCAAGTCCAGTTTTATTCATAATATCAATACGCACAAAGTCAAATCCAAAAAAACGCAGGATTAATTCTAAACTACCCCCATAATCCAGAATTCCGGCATATGAATAAGCCACAATATAAGAAGGTATTGCCAGAGGTAAGATCAGGAGCCATTCCAATTGTTTTCTAAACGGAAACTCAAAACGGGCAACCAGCCAGGAGGTTGATACTCCCAACAAAACCACCATAAACCCGCAAACAAAAACCAGGAATAAAGAATTACCTATATAATCCAACAAAAGATTTTCGACAATATGACCCC
>JBGSWA010000160.1:0-8979 GCA_041752645.1 Gillisia sp.
CAATACCGGCCAAAAGTGGATAGGTGGCAAATACAATAGGTACCGCTCCCCGCAATCCTACCCAGGAGATGTAAAAGCGGCGGCGCATCTTCATTTTGAAAAACATCAAACTTATAAATACGCTTAGCGGTCGGGCTATAAGGATAAGGAAAACCGAGACAAAGATTCCAATCCCTACAACCGGGACCACCTGAGAAGGATAGACCAGCAATCCAAGGGTTAAAAAGAGAACTATTTGCATCAGCCAGGCCAGTCCGTCAAACATTTTTAGAATGGTCCGTTTATGAATAATGTCGTGATTACCCAAATAAACGGCACTTAAATAAACGGCTAAAAATCCGTTCCCACCGAAGAAGTTGGTGGCAGAAAATGTAATAAACATCAGGGCTATGGCCAGCACAGGATATAAACCTTCAAAATCCAGTTTGATGCGGTTGATGAGCTTTTTGCTCAATTTACCGAAGATAAAACCAAGGGCAGCGCCAATTAAGATTTGCTGAAGAAACAGGGGGATGATACTGTAAATGCTTTTATCCTGATTAACCACCAGGCCTAAAAAGGCGATGGTAAGGAAATATGCCATCGGATCATTACTTCCGCTTTCGAGTTCCAAGGTTGGCCGGAGGTTGGATTTTAAGGCGAGATTCTTGGACCGAAGAATAGAGAACACCGCAGCTGCATCCGTGGAGGAAACAATGGCACCGAGCAAAAGTCCTTCATAAATCGTGAAATCTGTAATAAACCACACAAAACCCCCCACGGATAAGGCTGTTAACAACACGCCCAAGGTAGAAAGGGAGACCCCTTGCCATACCACAGGTTTAATGGATTTCCAGCTGGTATCCAGGCCTCCTGAAAAAAGGATGAAATTAAGGGAAACCACCCCGATGAATTGAGCGATCTGGGGATCGTCGAAATGAATTTCCCCAATGCCTTCCGATCCTGCCAAAATACCTACCAACAGGAATAAAACCAAGGTAGGGACTCCAAATTTGTAGGAGGTTTTTCCTGCCAGAATACTTATTAGTAAAAGCAGGGAACCAATCAGGAGAATGTTTTCTGTGTCAATTTGCATGCGATAGGGAGCCGAAATTCGTTAGGGTGCAAAAATACTTAAATATTTTTTTCAGGAAGGAATAAACCGGGATTTCTGGGAAACAAAATATAGCCTTGGCAGGCCCTATTTTGTTTTAACAATCCGGCAAAGCCTTATTTAGGATTTTTTTTCAGTAATTCCGGAAATTTCTTTTTAAACTTTTCCAATCTTGGAATGGAAACATTCTTAATGTATGGATTCTCCGGATGAGCTTTTTCATAATCCTGGTGGTACTCCTCGGCTCTCCAAAATTTTTGAAATGGAACTATTTCTGCAGCAATGGGGGTATCGTACTCTTTGGCGAGCTCCGCCACAATGGCTTCGATACTCTTTTTTTGCTGGTCGTTCTGAAAAAATAGTATGGACCTGTATTGAGATCCAATATCCGGTCCCTGGCCATTAACCTGGGTAGGATCCTGGGATCCAAAATACACCCTCACAAGGGTTTCAAAATCAATTGTACCGGGGTCATAAAGGACCTCAACAGTTTCGGCATGACCTGTTTTTCCGGTATTGCTGGAGTCATAGGTCGGGTTTTTGGTATGACCTCCGGAATACCCTGAAATCACTTCTTCCACTCCTTCAAGGCTTTCGTAAATTGCCTCTACGCACCAAAAACAACCACTGGCGAAATAGGCGCTGGCCAAGGTGTCCTGCAGTGGAACCTCCACTGGGGTGGCTGCCTTGGTCACTTCTTTTTTAGATGGCTCCTGGGTGCTGCTGTTGCCGCAGGAAAACACAAATAATGATAAGATTAACAGGATCATTTTCATTTTAATAAAATTTAATAGGCCAAAAGCAGAGGCCTTATTATACATTAGCTCCAGGGAGTCTTACTCTTATCCCGGCAGATTTCGAAAATCGAGGAATTCTCTAATTTCCAACTTATTTAGTTAACTCCTTGACCCTTATTCTATTTTCTAAATTGGGATTATTTCTTTTTGAATTTTCCTTCCAGGGTTTTCTTCCCGAAAATAGCATAGTCCATGGCTAGCTCGCCCTTGATGGAAAAACCTAACCAATCCAGATCCAACTCCCCACTGCTGCTCGGGCTAATGATCGCTATGGGGCGGTCCCTGTCAAAAAGATCCCAGGAAATTTTCTCTCCCTGAGAATTCCGATCGGAAGGCGCTGTTAAATAAACCTCGATCAAATTTGAATCTGTCATTTCAAATCTCACTTGTATATAGATGGTATCAGGAGAAAGACATAATTCAGAGATGGAGTTAAAATTTATATCCAGGCAATAACACCCACAATGCATATCCTCTTCCTGGCCAATTTTTATATAATGGCCCTGAGGTGTCACAGGCGAATCTTCAGAAACTTCGGTATTCCCCTTGGAGGTAGGCCCAGACTTGGAAGAAACGGTATCCTTGTTTCCGGACTTGGTCAAAGTTTGCCAGGGAGAGGTTTCCAAGGCGGAATCGGTTTCTGAAGTAGGCATCGTGGGGTCCTTGTTTTTACAAGAGTTTAGAATAAAAAAGCAACCAATTATGCTTAAAGTCAATTTGAATTTCATAGCAGAGGAGTTTTAGGATGCCTTAAAATTAAGGTGTTTATCGAATTTTATGCCAAAGACTTGTTTATGCGTAATTAAGTCAAAAAAGGGATATCCGCAAAGTATTTCGTATACTTTTCGAATATCCCTTAGATAAAAAGAATATTTATTTTAAATTTTAGAAAATAATTTTTCCATTTTTTCCAGTTCTTCCTTGGCCAGCTCTTCGTCAACTAAAATTCTGCCGCTGTGCTCGTCGGTAATAATTTTTCTCCTGCTTGAGATCTCCACGATAATCTGTGGGGGAATAGTGAAATAGGACCCGCCGGATGCCCCGCGTTCCACGGGAACAATCGCTAATCCATTTTTCACATTGTTTCTGATGCGTTTGTAGGCACTGATTAACCTTTTTTCAATCAGGTTTTCCAACTCATTGGATTTTTTTACCAGGAGTTCTTCTTCCTTCTTGGTTTCAGCAAGAATGGCGTCAAGTTCCCCTTTCTTGTGTACCAGGTGCTTTTCACGGTCGGTCAAACGTTCTTTTGTCTGCTCGATCACCTGTTTTTTCTGCTCTATTTGGACCTTGTATTCCTTGATGTTCTTTTCGGCAAGTTGAATTTCAAGTTCCTGAAATTCAACTTCCTTGCTCAGGGCATTAAATTCACGATTGTTTCGAACATTTTTTTGTTGTTCGGCGTATTTTTTGATCCCTGCCTTAGAATCTTCAATGAGAACTTTCTTGTTTTTTATATCGGTATCAATAAAATCCAAATCCCCTTCTAATTTTTGGATGCGTGTATTTAACCCGGCTACCTCATCTTCAAGGTCTTCTACCTCTAAAGGAAGTTCGCCTCGTACATTTCTGATTTCATCTATTCTGGAATCGACTAGTTGAAGATCGTACAACGCTCTTAACTTTTCTTCTACAGTAACATCGGTTTTTTTTGCCATAGTTAATAATACTTGATAGGATTGGTTTTTGTATTCGATAAAATAAGTGCAAAATTAAGGATTTTTTTACTAAGATACACGTGTAATAAGTTTTTTGTGTATTGTTCACTTTCATAGTGGCCAATATCTGCCAAAATGATTTTTCCTTCTGCTTTATAGAAATCGTGATACTTCAAATCGGCGGTAATAAAAAAATCGGCCCCGGCTTTTTTGGCATTTTCAATTGCGAAAGCCCCGCTGCCGCCAAGTACCGCAACGCTCTTTACTCCTTTGCCAAGAAGCCCGGAATGCCGGATACATTTTGTATGAAAGGTGTTTCTAATCTGGTCGAGGAATGCTGTTTCCTCCAGGGGCTCAGGCAAATCCCCTATCATGCCCATTCCCATTTGCTGATGGGCATTATCCAGGCTCAGGATTTCATAGGCCACCTCTTCATAAGGATGATTTTTAAAGAGCGCACTCAGGACCTTCTCCTCCAGATGTGCGGGGAAAGTAATCCCTATCTGGGTTTCTTCCTCAAAATGAGTTTCTCCTATTTTCCCAATGGAGGGGTTTGCTGCTGCACTGGCCTTGAAACTTCCCAGGCCTTGCAGGTTAAAACTGCATTCCTGGTAATTCCCAAGAGAGCCGGCCCCGGTCTCAAAGAGCTTTTGTCGCAAGAATTCTGCCTGGGAGGTGGGAATGTAGGTGGTGAGTTTTTTTATGCAGTTTTTTTTGGGAATTAAAATTTTGGGCGCTGTAAGATGCAGTTTCTCACAGATCATTTTATTTACCCCCAGGTGATGGTTGTCCAGGGCCGTATGGATGGCATAGATGGCAAGCTTGTTTTGAATGGCCTTTATCACGGTCCTCTCTACATAATTGTTGCCATTGAGCCTTTTTAATCCGGAAAAGATGATGGGATGGAAGCTTACAATCAAGTTGCAATTTTTGGCGATGGCCTCCTCAAGGACTTCTTCCAGGGTATCAAGCGTAATTAAGATCCCGGTAACCACGGTATTGGGGTCTCCGACCAACAGTCCCACATTGTCAAAATCCTCGGCCGTTGCAACCGGTGCAAAATCTTCCAGGTGTTTTATTACCTCTGCAATTAACATAGTTAAGTATTTTAATTCAAATATAAATATTATACATTCGTAACAATGAGTATACTTCGAAAAATCCTGTTCCCCTTCGCGTCATTATATGGCGGGGTGATGCTGCTGCGAAATTTTTTATATGATATTAAGGCTTTTGAATCCAACTCCTTTCCGATCCCGGTAATTTGTGTGGGGAACCTTAGCGTGGGTGGTACCGGGAAATCCCCCATGATAGAATACCTGCTCACCCTGCTGCTCTCAAATCATAAAACCGCAACCCTGAGCCGTGGCTACGGGCGCGATTCCAGTGGATTTCATCTTTTGGACGGAACTGAAACAGCGGAAATGGTAGGGGATGAGCCTTTGCAATTTAAAACCAAATTCACCTCTGCGATAGTTGCTGTGGACGAAAAACGAACAAGAGGGATTTCCCTGTTGCTCTCTGGTTGTTTCCCCGAGGTGATCTTATTGGATGATGCGCTCCAGCATCGAAAAGTGGAAGCCGGATTAAATATTCTCCTGACCAGTTATAATGAACTCTATATAGAGGATTTTAGTTTGCCAACCGGCAACTTAAGGGAACCTGCATCTGGTGCTGGGCGTGCTCAGATAGTAGTGGTGACAAAGTGTCCAAGAAACATGTCGATCAAAAAACAAATCATACTTAAGAAAAGGCTCAAGCTGAAGGATCATCAGAAATTATACTTCAGTTATATAGAATATGCCAATAAAATTTATAGTGAAAAACCCAGGAAGTTAATCAGTTCCATTTCCGATGAAAAAATAACCCTGGTTACGGGAATTGCAAATCCACAACCCCTGTGCGATCATCTCGATCAGCTTCACCTTGATTTTGAACATTTAAATTTTCCAGATCATCATAAATTCACAAAGGGAGATTTAGATCGAATAATGGCAGCGCCCCTGGTTTTAACAACTGAGAAGGATTATATGAGATTAAAGGGAGTGCTATCCCATCCAAATTTGTACTACCTTCCTATTAAAATGAAGTTTATAGGCAGCAAGGCCCTGGAATTTGACCAGCAAATTGAACGATTTGTCTTAGATAAAAGATGAGGTGCATTGCACCGCTCTAGCAGGATTTGGTAAATTCTAACTATGTCCTTTATAGCTACTTTTTCTTGGTCCCTCTAATTAAAAGAATAGCTCAGGGATTTACACCTGGATTTCTCTGGCGGCGAGATGGGTGTTTATTTTATGGAAAAATTCTTCTGGTTTATAGGGTTTAGGGATTATATCGGTGAATCCGTTCAGAAAAAATTCATCCAGATTTTCATCCAGAGTTACCGCGGTTAGGGCAACAATAGGGATTTGCTGGTCAAACTTCCGGATCTCTATGGTAGCTTCAATTCCGCTTATCCCTGGCATATGTATATCCATTAAAATAAGGTCAAAAACATTGTTTTTCACCTTTTCAATGGCAATAGTACCATTGTCAGCCACATCACAAACCACCAGGTGTTTTTCGAGAATTTTACGGGTGATCATTTGGTTGATCTTATTGTCCTCGACTATTAGGATTCTTTTATGATGCATAATGCTGTTGGAAAGGGCCGTAATTCGCATTCCATTTTTTTTGGGATCTGAATTAAGCTTTTCAAAAGCCTCAAACTTAAGGTCAAAACTAAAGGAAGAACCCTTTCCTAGATCGCTGTCCAAATGAATATCGCTGTGCATTAGATTCAATAAATTCTTAACTATGGAGAGCCCCAGGCCTGTCCCTCCAAATTTTCGGTTTATTTGCATAGAACCCTGGGTGAAATTTTCAAAAATCGCCGTTTGTTTTTCCTTGGTAATTCCTTCCCCATTATCTTTTATCTCGAAGTGTAAAAAATATTGACGGCCCACCTGATGATTTTTCACAACATTGATCCAGATATCGCCATCTTCAGTAAATTTGATCGAATTCCCGATGAGGTTAATCAGGATCTGTGATATTTTGAGGGGATCTCCTTTTAGTGTTTTTGGAATTTGTGGGTCAAAACTAAAATGTAATTTTGTGTTTTTGATGTCGGCAGAATTTTTAAGTGCTATCAAAACATCCGAAATCCGCTTCTCCAAATTGAAGGAGGTGTCGAGGATTTCCATTTTATTCGCCTCAAGTTTATTGAGATCCAGAATGTTATTGATCAGGGATAATAAATATTCTCCTGAGAATTTCAGGGAATTCAAGTGTTCCTTCTGATTCTGGGTAGGGCTTTCATCCAATAATAAATGGGTTAGTCCTGTAACGGCATAAAGTGGAGTTCGCAATTCATGGGTGATTGTTGAGAGAAATTGCGCTTTTGCCAAAGATGCCTTTTCGGCATTGTCTTTGGCTATGGTAAGTTCATCATTTTTTTTCTGAAGCAATTCATTTGCCTTGGCACGCAGGTTATTGTTCTTATATAAAGACAAGGTCAAAAGGGACAGGATCGTGATCAGGGCAACACTTAAAATGGTGGTCAGTTTATTAACCTTTAGTGAGCGTTCCTGTTCCGCATTCTGGATCTTAAGTTCCTTTACATTTGATCTGAGAGCATCTACTCCATAACGGGTATTGGCATCAAGAGCAAGGGCTTCCCGGTTTAAATCAAAAATAGAGTCCCGCACCTGATTGCTTGCCCTGAGGTATGCAAGGGATTGACCGTAATTTTTTTGTGATTCGGAAATTTGACTCAGTAGATTGTTGCAATACATGATCATTCCGCCAAAATCGTTTGCCTTGGCAATTTCCAGGGATTTCTGGGCATGTGATTCTGCTGGCCCAAGCTGGTCGAGTTTTAAATAGGCCGTGCCTTTATAATAGTGCAGGCGTGAGGTTTCGTATAAATTATCACTTTCACCCAAATTAATTTCCGCTTTGTTGAGTTGGGAAATTGCCAGGGTATTTTTTTCCTTGGAAGTACCAGAGTTTAGCGTGACAATACCTCGGTTGAGGTTTACCAATCCCAGGTATTCGGAATTGGCTTGGTTTGTGTAAAAAGCCTCCGCCAGATTTAAATATTTATTGGCGCGATCAAAATCATTTTTTACATTGAAAATTTTCGAAAATTGCAGATAGCTGTAGGCCAAACCGGATTCATCATTAATCTCGCGTTGGATTGAAATGGCACGCTGAAGTTCTGTAACGGCCTCCGGGTAATCATGGCGAATGTAAAACAACTTGGAAAGAATACTGCTGGAGAGCGCGATGTATTTTTGGGCGTTAATTTGTTTTGAAAGTTCTAAAGCATGCTTGAGCTGGAGGAGTGCCTTTTCCAGGTTTAGAACATTTATGGAAATTTCAGCTTCATTTAGAAGATTCTCAATATTGCTGTTTATCTCAGAAATTTCCTGCTTATTTTTTTGCTGAGCTACCGAGGTGTAACAACAAAAAAGAAGTAAAAACGTTAAAAAAATGTTCTTCATTAGGGATAAAGCTGTTACATAATTTTGTTAAATATAGTTAATTCTTTGAAACAAAAGAAATTAAATCAATAAGACGGCTGGAATATCCAATTTCATTGTCGTACCATCCGATAAGTTTGATCAAATCCCCACCAATAACCGAGGTCATTTGGGAATCAAAAATACAGGAATAAGGCTGGCCAACAATGTCAATCGATACCAGGGGTTCCTTGGTGTAGCTCAAATAATTTTTAAGAGTCGATCGGGATGCTTCCTCAAAAACCGAATTTACTTCCTCTATAGTAGTAGGTCTGTGCACATTCAGGGTCATATCTGTAAGGGATCCGTTAGGTACGGGTACCCGGATCCCGCACCCGCCAATGACATCTCTTAGATCGGGAAAAATCCTGGTAAGTGCCTTGGCCGCGCCAGTGGTGGTTGGAATTATGGAAAGTGCAGCCGCACGTGCCCTGCGCCAATCCCTATGGGGTTTGTCATGCAAACTCTGATCGGCGGTATAGGAATGTATTGTGGAGATATAGGCGTGTTTTACCCCAAAATTTTTATTGATCACATCCAGCATTGGCGCTGCATTATTAGTGGTGCAGGAGGCATTGGAAATTATTCTTTCACTGCCATCCAGAAGCTGTTGATTTACTCCTAAAACTATCATTTTGATTTGATCGTCCTCCGGGGGGACCGAGAGTATCACTTTTTGAACCCCAGGCTGGAGATGGTGTTTTAGATCCTCGGTTTTTTTGAATTTTCCGGAGGCTTCCACCACATATTTCACGCCATATTCAGACCAGGCAATGTCTTTGGGATGATTGCAATGGAGAATGGGGATTTCCCTGTTATTTATGATTAGTTGGGAATTGATCGAGGTAAGCTCTGAATTCAGCCTCCCGTGAATGCTGTCGTATTTAAGGAGATGGGTGAGCGTGGCAGCATCGGCAATGTCA